>NZ_DBGB01000025.1:34288-127556 GCF_002295765.1 Sphingobacterium sp. UBA865
AGCTGAACTACCAGACCTAAAAATCTTAAAAACTTATTTGTTAAAGAACGTATGAGATTTCTCTCTCTTTTGAAGCGGTCTGGACGGGACTCGAACCCGCGACCCCATGCGTGACAGGCATGTATTCTAACCAGCTGAACTACCAGACCTCAACCCTTCTCCTCAGAAGGTGTGCAAATATAGCGTTTGTTTACGTATCTGCAAAGATTTTTTGAAAAAAAAACTAATCTACTTGACCGTCTTTCATCTTCTCTGCATTCTCCGCAAACTGCAATGCATCGATAATACCTTGAATATCACCGTCCATAATTGCCGGTAAGTTGTACATCGTCATTCCAATACGGTGCTCCGTTACGCGACCTTGTGGGTAGTTATAGGTACGAATTTTTGCCGAACGGTCTCCAGTAGATACCAAAGTTTTTCTTTTTGCAGCGATGTCGCCGTTCTTTTTGTTCAACTCGAGCTCGTAAAGTTTGTTCCGCAACATCTCCATCGCTAACTCACGGTTGGCTAATTGGGAACGTTCTACCTGACAAACCACAACGATACCACTTGGTTTATGCGTCAACTGCACTTTTGTTTCAACCTTGTTGACGTTCTGTCCACCAGCACCACCTGAACGGGATGTCTGTAATTCAATATCACCCGGATTGATCTCAACATCGACATCTTCAGCTTCAGGAAGAACTGCAACAGATGCTGCAGAAGTATGTACACGACCCTGTGTCTCCGTATCCGGAACGCGTTGTACACGATGTACACCTGATTCGTATTTCAATTGTCCGTAAACGTCTTCACCGATGACTTTTAAGATCACCTCCTTATAACCGCCAGAAGTTCCTTCGGTAACGTCCATTACTTCGTTGCGCCAGCCTTTGGTTTCGAAATAACGTGTGTACATGCGGTAAAGGTCGCCAGCGAATAAGGCTGCTTCATCACCACCTGATCCACCACGAATTTCGATAATGGCATTTTTCGCATCTTCAGGATCCTTAGGAATCAACATTAAGCGAATTTCTTCTTCTTTTTCTTCTTTTGCTACGTATAAAAGATCCAATTCCTCTTTAGCCATCTCACGAAGTTCTTGATCCTTCTCGTTCATGATGATGTCCTTATTGGTATCAATATTACTCACCATATTTTTGTAAATATGGTACTGATCCACGATTTTGCCCAAATCTTTGTACTCTTTATTCAATTTGGCAAAACGTTTCATATCTTGCATGGTATCAGGGTTGCTCAATTCAGCTTCCACTTCTTCCCATCTTTCTTTTATCGCTTGTAATTTATCTAACATATATCAAAAATGCTTCTTCTAGGAATGTATGACCTAGATTACTATTGAGTGTACAAAAGTAAGGAAATTTTGTTGCTTTTAAACAACCTAGCCTGCTATTAATGAGAGGAAACTGCTTTTAGTCCCACGATGGAAGCAATCAGCGTGAAAATAAAGAATATGCGCCAAAAATCTGCAGGCTCCTTAAAGAAGATGATCCCCATTAAAACTGTGCCTACTGCACCTATTCCGGTCCAAACAGCATAAGCTGTGCCTAAGGGAAGTGTCTGTGTAGCTTTGATCAATAAGCCCATACTTGCAAATAAGAATACGACAAAGGCACCGTACCAGAGCCATTGCGCATTTCCGGTCGCATCTTTGGCTTTACCTAAGCAGGTCGTAAAGCCGATTTCACATAATCCACCCAATATTAAAAATACCCAGTTCATATCTTTTTTGATTTTTTGTTTCGATACAAAGATCCGGCTTTAGGGCGATAATAATTTTTACAAATGTTAAAAATTTGTGTGAATATTTGCGCGAATCCGGCTTAGGGTAACCTGACTGACACCGAGATAGGAGGCGATGTAACCAAGTTTGATCCGTTGAATATATTGAGGGTATTTTTGAAGTAACTCGGCATAGCGCTCTTGGGCAGTATTAAAGAGCTTGGACATGGTTCGTTGCTCGGTCTTGATAAATTCAAGTTCAGCCATCTTTCTTCCCCAGTTGGCAATGGCAATATCACTTTCGTAGAGATCAAAAAGTTGCTTTTGGTCTATCTGATAAACAACACTGTCCTCCAAAAGGTCTATGTTTTCATAACCCGGGGTATCATGGACATAACTATTCATGGATATGAGCGTTCCACCGGGTGAAACGAAATCCAAGGTAATCTGACGGTTGGCCGTCTCGTAGTAAACGCGGGCTAATCCGGAAGCCAGAAAATAGAGATTTTTTTGAATTTTGTCCTGTTCGATCAGCAGGCTATTTCTTTTCGCTGTGATTTTCTTACTGACCTGCTCCAATTTTACAGCACTTTCAGGCGTTAGAAAGTGGTAACCGTTCAGGCAATCGGATAAAGAAATTAGGATTTGCTCGCCCATTTTTCCAAACGTAAAGTTTCACCATCCCATACTGCATAGGTATGGTAATTGATCCATTCCCCTAAATTTAGAATACGGCTATTGGAGTTGAGTTCAACATCATAGGGAAGATGTCTATGGCCAAAGATATAATAGTCGTGATGTTGGGTTGACTCCAGCTCCTTTGCATAGCCAATCAGCCATTCTTTGTCTTCACCCAAAAACTTTTCGTCCTCATTATTCGAAAGCCTACTATGTTTGGACCAGCGTGTCGCGATTCCGATTCCAAAATTTGGGTGCAACCGCGCAAATAACCATTGGCAGAGACGGCTCCGAAATACTTTCTTGAGTACCTTGTATTTGTAATCACCCGAACCTAATCCATCGCCGTGGTGAATATAAAAGTGTTTTCCGTTGAGTTTTAATTCCAGCTCATTGTCGATGATCTGAACATTTAATTCCTTTTTGAGGTAGTCAAACATCCACATATCGTGGTTTCCTTTAAATAAAGTAATGGGAATGCCGAGATCCGAAATTTCGGCTAATTTACCCAAAAAGCGGATATAGCCTTTCGGGACAACCGTGGCATATTCAAACCAGAAATCAAAAATATCACCAACAAGATAGAGCTGTGCAGCATCTGTTTTGATCTGGTCCAGCCACTGTATAATTTGCAGCTCCCTTTCCCGTGAACGTTCCAAGGGGTAAGATCCAAGATGAAAGTCGGAGGCAAAATAAATTTTTGTTCTTGTTGACATGTGGCCAAAACTAAAAAAAATGGCGGCGAATACAAAATTCGCCGCCACAATATAATTTGCTATGATTTCGATAATTCGGTGATGAGCGCCTTTAGATATTCCGTGGCATCCGGATCAATGCGCTTCAAAGACTGCTGAAGTTGATCGGGATAAGCACTTTTTATCGCCATGATTGAACTTGCGATAACCATATAAGATTTGTCATTTACAGCGTTCAGAATTAGACTTTTGTATTTTTTATCTTTTGTCTGTGCGAGCTTTTGAATCGCAGAGGCGCGGATGACAGAGGCTTCGGATTTCTCTGCAAGTGTCAAGATTGTTTTTTCTGTTGATTTGCGAACCGTGGGATTGCTTAAATCGAGCCCTTGAATTGCTGTTGCAGCAAGATCCGCATCGGTATCCGCCAATGCTTTTGTTAAGATTTGCTGGCTGATGGTATTTGTCGGATTTTTTGAGGCGTATGCAATCGCACCGACGCGGTTAGCAAATGAAGGTGCATGCTCATATTGATACAGATAGTCGGCATCTGACTTATCGATTTGAATTTGACCAACGAGTGTTTTTTCGGGATCGACATCAATAAATTCAACAGCAGCAGGTAAAGGAATCATAAATTGGGCATTCCGCTTGTTGAGTTGAAAGGTCTGTCTGATCTTCCCATTTTTCGTATAGATATCGACGGCTAAGGGAAGCTGGAATGTCTGCACGGTTGAATCTTGAATTTGGGCTACATTCAGGATGATACTGTTCTCTCCGTTTCTTGTCGTGATTTTCAAAATTGGATGCCCACCTTGGTAATACCATTGATTGAAGTACGGAGCCCAGTCTTTTCCGGTCACCTCTTCCATCGCTAGACGGAGCTGTTGCGGTTCGCCGGTTTTAAAGGAATTGTCTGTCAAATATTTTTTCAGCGATTGATAGAACGCTTCATCACCCATTTGTTCTTTTAAAGCATAGAGAATCAATGAACCTTTTGCATAGCTGATATTATCAAACATATCTTCTTTATCATGATAATAATAACGGGCTAAAGTCGGACTTTTTCCATTTTTTGTCGATTTGAGATAAGACTGGAGTTTTTCAAATCTAGATTTATCGCCACGATCTTTACCACCATCGTGCTCACGCCAGATAACCTCGCCGAAAGTAGCGAAAGATTCATTCATGGTCAAATTGGACCAAGATTCTGCTGTTACCAAATCGCCAAACCACTGGTGAAACAGTTCATGGGCAATCGTTCCCTCCTGATTATCGTCCAACAATTCGCGTTTTGTCTTTTGTACATGTTCACCATGTAGGGTTGCACTTGTATTTTCCATGGCGCCTGAGACATAATCGCGACAGACAATCTGTGCATACTTATTCCAAGGGTAAGGAACGCCTAGAGTCTTGCTGTAAAAATCCATCATGGCCGGTGTCTTTCCGAAGATATCTTTGGCATAGGGTGCATACTTCGGTTCAAGGTAGTAGTCAACGGGGATATTGTTGTATTTGTCCTGATAGATTTTAAAATCACCAACGGCCATCATAAATAGATATGGGGCATGTGGTAAATCCATTTTCCAGGTATCTGTACGTGTACCATCACTATTTTTCTGTTGATTGCTCAATGCACCGTTCGATAAACTGACGTAATTGTCAAGAACGGTCATGGAGATTTCAGCCGTCGTCTTTTGGTTGGGGCGATCAATTGTCGGGAACCAGGCTGATGATGCTTCAGTCTCGCCCTGTGTCCATATTTGACGAGGTTTGTTGGGTGTGCGTTCATCTGGATTGATAAAATAAAGCCCCTTAGCATCGTTGATTGCTGCACTGCCCTGCGCCTTCAATAAATTGGGCTTTGCGGTATAATCGATGTATACTGTATATTGCTCCTTTGCAAGGTAATTCCGGTCGAGCTTAATCAGTAGAGAGTGATCATCATAGGTATATTTCAAGGGAATCATTTGTGTGCCATTGACCAAAGATACCTGTTTAATATCCATGCCTTTTGCGTCAAGGCGGAGGGAGTCTGTTGGGTAGAAATAGGGTTGTAAAGTGACCCATTCTTTGCCATTCAGAAATTGGTTTGTATAGTCAAAACGTACATCGAGTTTGGTGTGGACAAGATCGTTGATCTTGGTAGGGGTGGCTCGATATTGCTGATCTATAGGTAATTGTTGTGCTTCGCTTATTCCGATTTGAAGAATGGAAATCGACAAAGAAAGGTATATGACTTTTTTAAACATGGTTATAGTATTTTCAAGATTTAAATAAATCTAAAGAAATTTCGGTTGTGATAAAAATATACGCTGCAGAAATGTGTCTAATGCTACTATGAGCGGCCCATGTTTTGTTTATTTATTCGCTTTGATTTAGGTAGTTTGGATGCTAACGTAAAGGACAAGCGGGAAGTGATGAATCTAGGCTTTTTAGTTATTATTCGAGGAAGAGAAAAAACTGCCTAAGGTAGGTAAGAGGTCGATAAATTTGTTTATATTCAACTCAAATTGAATTTTCAAATGCTAAGTGAATAAAACTTAGATTGGTTGAAACAAGTATAAGGTTTTATGATAAATAAGAATTTTGGTCTTATCCTAATGATGATAGGTATGGCAGGTACAGCGACGACTGGTTATGGACAACAGTTGACATATCCGACGACAAATAAAGGAACCGTCGTGGATGAATTTTGGGGTGAAAAGATAGCCGATCCTTACCGCTGGTTGGAAGATGATCGTTCAGCTGAAACAAAAAGCTGGGTACAGGCAGAGAATAAAGTGACTTTTGACTACTTGAATGCTATTCCATTCCGTACAAAATTAAAAGATCAATTAACCGAAATATGGAATTATGAAAAAATAGGAACCCCGTTTAAGGAAGGCGAGTACACTTATTTTTTTAAGAATAATGGCTTGCAGCAACATGCTGTCCTCTACCGTAAACTAGGGGAGGGAGGAGCAGAAGAAGTTTTCTTGGACCCAAATACGTTCTCGAAAGATGGGTCGACTTCATTGGCCGATGTTTCGTTTTCAAAGGATGGGAGCTTAGTCGCCTATTCTATTTCTGAAGGGGGATCGGACTGGCGGAAAGTCATTGTACTGAATGCCAAAGATAAGGCGCCTGTGGGAGAAACATTAGTAGATGTCAAATTCTCTGGTATTGCTTGGAAAGGAAACGATGGTTTTTATTACTCGAGTTACGATAAGCCAAAAGGATCTGAACTTTCTGAAAAAACAGACCAACATAAATTATACTACCATAAACTTAAAACAGCTCAGTCTACAGATAAATTGGTTTTTGGCGGTGCTGCAACACCGAGACGTTATGTCGGTGCTTCATTAACAGACGATCAACGTTACCTGATTATTTCAGCTGCAAATACGACAACAGGAAATGAACTTTATTATCAGGATCTCCAGCAACCGAATAGCAAGATTGTCTGCCTACAAGATCATTTTGATGCCAATACAAGTGTCGTTGACAATATTGGGGATAGTTTCTTATTGGAGACAAACTACAAGGCTGCCAACAACCGTTTGGTAAGAGTTGATTTGAAGAATCCTGCAAAGGAGAACTGGAAAGATGTTATTCCAGAAACTGAAAATGTGCTTTCGATCAGCACCGGAGGTGGTTATCTTTTTGCAAATTATTTGAAAGATGCGGTTTCAGTGGTGATTCAATATGATTATACCGGTAAAAAGATTCGGCAAATAGAATTGCCAGGTGTAGGCACAGCGAGTGGTTTTTCGGGCAAGAAAAAGGAAAAAGAAATCTATTTTGGTTTTTCAAATTACATTACGCCTTCTTCAAGTTATAAGTTTGACGTGAATTCTGGTCAGTCTGCACTTTATATCAAACCTAAGGTGAAGTTTGATTCCGATCAGTATGAATCGAAACAGGTTTTCTACACATCCAAAGATGGTACAAAGGTTCCGATGATTATTACGTACAAAAAGGGGATTGTCTTGAATGGGAAAAACCCGACGATTGTGTATGGTTATGGCGGCTTTAATATCAGCTTGACACCTGCCTTTAGTACTTCCGTTGCGGTGTGGTTGGCAAATGGCGGTGTTTATGCTGTTCCGAATTTACGTGGGGGCGGCGAATATGGTCAGAAATGGCATGATGGCGGCAGACAGTTCAATAAGTTGAATGTGTTTAATGATTTTATTGCCGCCGCACATTATCTTCAGGAGAATGGTTATACATCACCCGAGTACACCGCTTTATCGGGGGGATCCAATGGTGGTTTGCTCGTGGGGGCAACAATGACAATAGATCCCAAAGTAGCCAAGGTCGCACTTCCCGAGGTCGGTGTTTTGGACATGTTGCGTTATCATACCTTCACAGCTGGTGCAGGTTGGTCCTATGATTATGGTACAGTCAATGATAGCAAAGAAATGTTTGACTATCTGAAAGCATATTCTCCGGTGCACAATGTGAAAACTGGAGTTTGTTACCCAGCGACGATGGTCTTTACGGGAGATCATGATGATCGGGTGGTACCGGCGCACTCCTATAAGTTTGCTTCCGAACTACAGGCAAAACAAGCTTGTGATAATCCTGTATTGATTCGTATTGAGACAAAAGCTGGTCACGGTGCGGGAAGGTCAACAGAAGTCCTGATCAATAGTACAGTTGATAAATATGCTTTTGCCCTTTGGAATATGGGTATTAAAGAATTAAAATAAGCGGACAGCAGTCAAAGACTCAACATATTGTCTGTCTTGTTCTCCATAAAAAAGCCGCGATCAATAATTTGATTGCGGCTTTTTTTATTCATTGACTATTCGAATATCTTCTTATTGCCAGGTCTTTTCACCCTTTTTCATTTTTTGTAATGTTGCTACATATTCTTCTTTTTGAGTAGCATCGGTAATGAGTGAGATCGCTTTTTCTTGCGTTTTAATTGCTTTTTCTTTTTCTCCGAGGCGATATAATATGTTTGCAAAAGTGTCTAAATACATGGGTGCATCTTTTTCTTTTTCGTTGGATAATTTGCTCCATTCAGCTGCTGCTTTTAGGCACGCTGGGTCATTGCAGTTTTCAAAAATGGACCACGCCATGTTGTTTAGTTCTGCAGCGGTAATGGTTGAACCATATTTTGCAATGTATTTATTGAAGCTATCTCTTAAACCAGGGTAATTTTTGGTATAACCATAATAACGTGGTTGCATTTCGAGACTTGCTTTCTCTGTATTCACAGTCGGATATTTTTGCGCCAATTCTTTTTCTATGCTCGTAAAATCAACTGTTTCCTTTGCACGAATTTTGGTGTTTACTGCATTACTAACCAACAGTTGGGAGAGGAAGTCATTTGCTTTCACTTTTTCACTAACGACATCAAATTTAGCAGGATTGTCTTTGATTAAATTAAAAGCCTTAGAATCGACAACATTCGCCGCTGAAAGTAATAAACTAACATTCTCCTTTGTAAAGATTTGATCCGTAGACAAGGACGCTAATACGACTCCTTCCGCTTTTGCTTGTGTCTCTTGATCATAAGCTTCTTTGGCAGCTATAGCCATACTTTTGGCGATGTTTACATTTGTTGGGTCGGCATTGAATTTTGCCAATAGTGTTTCATATTGTGTATTTGGATCAAGTGATTTTTGTGTTTTCGCTATAAAATCGTCCGCTTCACCACCACCTACGATACGATGCACAAGGGTACCTTTTGAGTCAAAGATCAGAAAAGTTGGGTAGGCTCTAACTTTATATTCTTTGGCAAAACGATCGGCCTCTTCGTACCATGATTTTACATCTTCATTGTCATTCTTAGTTTTATCCATCTGAATTTTTGCATTGACAAATTTAGCATTGAAAAAATCGCCTACTTTGGCTTGTGGGAAGATGGTACTCGACATATATTTACAGGGGCCACACCAGGTTGTAAAACAGTCTACAAAAATGAATTTGTTTTCTTTAGCCGCTTTTTCTTTAATCTGACTCCAATTGAGCCCATGCTCAAATTTGACCCCTTCGCTCTGCGCAAATAGGAGGGTTGGAATTAGAAATAGCATTAAAATCAATTTTTTCATAATGTTGGTATTTTGGATTTTTAATTTAATCGTTCGTATTGGTCGGGATAGGTTTAGTTTTCCCAAGTTTTTATTCCTTTCATCATTTTGTCCAGTGTTTCTTGATAGATAGGACGATCGTCCTCACTGGCCATTTCGATCGCTTTGTTTTGCCACTTTATGGCTTTTTCTTTTTCTCCTTTCTTATAGAGCAGATTTGCATAGGTATCCAAAAATGCACTGCTTGGATCCTCAAGGATGGATTTCTTGCTCCAGCTTAACGCGGATTCAATACATGCAGTATCACTGCTATTATTAAAAATAGTCCAGGCAAAGGTATTTAATTGGTGTGGGGTAAAATCTTCTGACGAAAGGTAATCATTGATGGTATTCTTCATGGCGACGTAATTCTTCACCTGAAGGTAATAGTGTGCTTTTATTTTCTTGAACATCGGGATGAAATCGATGTCTGGATATTTTGCAGCGAGTTCATTCTGATAACTATCCCAGTTGGGTTCATGTTTGGCATCAATCTTAATCTGAAATAATTCGTTGACGACAACATTAGCCAGGGTGCGGTTGGCAATACCTGGTGACTCTAATAGAATATCGATTTTCTCTTTATTGTTGCGAATAAGATTAAAAGCTTTTGAATTGGTGAATTTGGCAGCTGCCAATAAAATATGGACATTTTCTTTTTTGAATAACTCATCCGTACCCAATGAATTCGCTAAGGTATTTTCTGCCTTTCGTGCAGTATTTTCATCGTAAGCGATATTTGCTGCTTTCAGCATCTGCTTGGCCGTATAAATATCTTGGGGTCTTTTCTCGAATTTTTTTAACAGCGTGTAATACTGTGTTTCGGGATTTAGTCCATCCATCACATGTCCGACAAATTCGGGAGCATCACTTGCACCGACAATCCGGTGTACCGCCTGCCCATCGGGATTAAAGATAAGAAATGTGGGAAAGGATTGAATATTGTATTCATTGGAAATAGCACGCGCATCGGCATACCATTTTTTGACATTGGCATTGTCGGACTCTGTCGAATCCATTTGCACTTTTACACTAATGAAGTTCTGATTGATTGGCTGCCCCACCTGCTCTAGGGGAAAGATCTCATTGCTCATATATTGGCATGGGCCACACCAGGTTGCAAATAGCTCTACGAAGATAAACTTGTTCTCAGCTTGTGCCCGTTCCTTTATCTGCTTCCAACTCAACCCTTCTACAAATTTCACTCCCTTAGTCTGGGCTTGAGCCAAATTCCCGAATAAAATTGTAAGGCATAACGCGATTATACTTCTCATACTCACTCAACAAAAGATTCATAATTATGTTTAAGTTATTAAATTAATCTGAAAACAAAAACACCTCTGAAGTATTAATTTCAGAGGTGTTTTCGTGGACTGATAAATCGCTTATTTGATATTTATCTTCGATTTTAAATCTTTTGTTAGACCGTCTTTATGTAACATCAAAGAAGTTGTTTTATATCGTACAAATTCTTTTGATGCATACAAATAACCATGGTAGTCATTTGTTGTACCCCAAGAGTTTTTAACGATGTAATACTCTTTTCCGTTTTGATCTTTTACAAGACCTACGATATGCATACCGTGGTCATCTGTAGTTTGCCAGTTGTCGAAAGCTTTTTGTCTTTCTTCCGGTGTTACTTTTAACTCTGGTTTAGGACCAACAAACATTGTGGACTTTTCTTGATCTGTCATTTCCTCGAAAGGTTTTTCTGGTACATAAGCTACACCGTTTTTCCAAGAGAAACCTTTTTCTGATACGTCAGTAGCCCAAGCTACCGTATAACCTTTTTGTAAAGCGTTGTCAATAATGTCCGTTAAATCGTTCATCTTAACATTATAGAAACGGTCGAATGACCAGTTGTCTGGAATCAACAATACGAATTGGCTGTAGTATGGGTGGTCAGTTACCGAAGCAATACCCACGTAATCATCCGGATTGATACCGATTACCTGATCTGCAAAGGTGCGCGGTGTATAGGATTTACCGTTATAGTCAAATTTCTCAGGTACTTCCCCAAGATAAGAATCCATCGCAGCGGTATACGCTTTTTCCCAGTTTGGCGTTAACGTTTTACCCTTTACTACTGCCCCTAACATCGCATCCAACATATTGGTCATTTCACCAAAGTTGTTACGTGTAGTACCGTAGTGAAGACCTGTGTAAGCCGATTGCGGCATTGTACCATATTTACGGAAAGAGTTCAACACATCATGGAATTGACCACCTTCACCCAATGACAATCCGCCATGAAGGCGTACATACGTGCGTGCTTTATCTAAATACGTGTTGCGCGCGGTATAGATTTGTGAGATCTCCACTGGTTTTTTACCCATACGGATCATTTCTGACTCCAGGAAAGAATTACCTGAATAAGACCAACAGGTACCAGATGAACCTTGGTTTTTGATGGATGTGTTACCCAGATTGATAACTTCAGTAAATGTAAATCCAGATTTGCTATTGTCATTTTGATTTGCTTTTAGCGCATTGATCAAATTGTCTTGTGCTTGTACTTGGAATGAAGCTGCGAAAAGTGAAGCAGCTAGTACAATCGTTTTATTCCAATTCATTGTTAGTATTTTGTTAATTTAGTGTGGTGCTAAATTAAATAAATAAAATTTAGTAAGGTAAATTCCTCTGTAAAATAATTGTTCTTAAAAATCTGCTGTTTTTCTGCAATCTTTTGCTGGAGAATAGGATATGCATAAAGCATAATATCACATAAAAATGGTCAGAAATTTCTTTCTGACCATGGTGTTCTGTATCGTTTGTAATTTCGCGCAGATTACCGGAGTTTATCGCCGAATAATGACCGTCGGTACGCTTTCAATAGTCGTTTAATCAGTCGGTTCAGCTTTTTTAGGAAAAAGCAGCGAAGCAATGATACTCAATGCAAGTATGCCGACAATAACGATCAACGAATGCGTTGTTGTAAAACCTACTTCGGCCAACCAATGATGCAGCAGCATTTTTAAACCAATGAAGACCAGCAAAAATGCTAAACCTACTTTGAGGTATTGGAATTTGTGGATGATATTGACCAAAAGGAAGAACATCGACCGCAATCCAAGTATTGCAAAAATATTGGAGAAAAATACAACATAGGGATCTTTGGTAACCGAGAAAATTGCAGGGATAGAATCCACAGCAAAAATCAAATCCGTAAATTCTATGACCAGCAGTACAAGAAATAGCGGTGTCATATATTTCACGCCGTTCTCTACATGGAAGAAGTGTCCACCATCTAATTTGGGGGTTACCTTAAAGTATCGGGAAGCAAATTTAACGACCGGGTGATTCTGTGGATCCACTTCTTCGTCCTGGTTACGGTTGATAAACATTTTGACCCCTGTAAAGACCAAGAAAGCGCCAAAAACATAGAGGATCCAGCCGAATTTAGCAATAAGGGTTGCGCCAAGGAAAATAAACAAGAAACGCATAATGATTGCGCCCAAAATTCCCCACACCAAAACTTTATGGTAATAGCGCTCCGGAATGCCAAAAGAAGTAAATAATAATACCATCACAAAGATATTATCTACGGATAGGGCATATTCCACAACGTAACCGGTGATATATTCCAGACCAAGGTTTTTGTTGTAGAGCTCGAGACTCGCCGCTAAATCACCGGGAATGATTTTAATATCGTGGTGGTGTTTGGTAATGATTTCTTGAAGGTGGTCCAAGTCATGGATATTGTGCAATTCAAATCCATAGTGACGGAGAAGCCAATAGAAACCCAAGGAGAATAAGACCCAGATGGCGCTCATGATGCTAGCCATCTTTAGGCTAACAGGTTTGTCGCCTTTGGAGAATAAGCCTAGATCTATTGCTAGCATAAGTGCAATAAAGATGAGGAATCCGCCAAAAAACATTAATTCGTGACTCATTTTATTTTTTTCTTTCTGTTGTATATTTTACCAGTTGCTCCAACCCCGATTTGTATTCACTGTCGGGAAAGTCTTCCAAGATCCGGAAAGCATCTTGTTGGTATTCCAGCATCTTATTTGTAGCGTATTCGAGCCCACCACTCTGGCGGACAAAGTCGATGACTTCAGCCACTTTGTGTGTGTCTTCATTATGGTTTTTAATCAAATTAATGATCCTTCGCTTTTCACTTGAAGTCACTTGATTCAAGGCATAGATTAACGGTAAGGTCATTTTCTTCTCTTTGATGTCATTGCCGAGTGGTTTGCCAACGTCATCTAAACCAAAGTCGAATAAATCGTCCTTGATTTGAAATGCAATTCCGATCTTTTCACCAAATTGATGGAGCTTGTCGATTGTCTCCTGATCTGCATTCGAAGAAGCCGATCCACAGGCACAGCAAGAGGCAATCAGCGAAGCTGTTTTCTTTCGAATGACCTCAAAATAAATAGACTCTTCGATATCCAGTTTACGGGCCTTTTCGATTTGAAGCAATTCACCTTCGCTCATCTGATCAACAGCTTCCGATACAATTTTTAGTAAGTGATAATCCTGATGTTTTACAGAAAGGAGCAGGCCCCTTGACAGCAGAAAATCACCCACCAAAACAGCAATTTTATTTTTCCACAAAGCATTGATGGAAAAAAAACCTCTGCGTTCGTAGGAGTTGTCTACCACATCATCATGTACGAGTGATGCGGTATGCAGCAATTCTACGAGAGCAGCTCCTCTGTAGGTGGATTCATTGATTCCGTTGCATATCCCAGCAGAAAAGAACACAAACATGGGCCGCATTTGTTTGCCTTTACGTTTGATCAGGTATTGTGTAATGCGATCCAACAAGGGGACGGAGCTTTTCATTGAAGCTTTGAATTTTTTTTCAAAAGCCTCAAGTTCATGGGCAATAGGACGTTGGATCTCTCTTAATTTTGACATGAATTGGGGTGAAATACCAAAATAGTTAAAGCTTAAAGATAGTGATTTTGTTACAACTCTTCGACTGCTTTCTCAAGATTTTTGTACCATTCCTCACCATAGGTTCGGATGAGAGGATCCTTTAAAAATTTAAATACAGGGACCTGTAATTCTTTACCAAATGAGCATGCATCTTTACAGATATGCCAACGGTCATAGTGAAGTACGTCGAATTCGGGGTAATGTGTTGTCCTGATAGGATAGAGGTGACACGAAACGGGTTTTCGCCAATGCACCTCGCCAAGTTCGTAAGCTTTTTCGATAGCGCATTTTGTAATGCCATTTTCCCAGGTCACATAGGCACATTCTTTATTCCCATCAACACAAGTGGTCGTTAGATCGCCATCAATATCGACAACATACTTCCCTTGCTCTTCAATCGCTTCAATACCTTTCTCGGTCATATAGGGCTTTACTTTGGGATAAATCTCCTCCAATATAGCCTTTTCACTCTCCAATAAAGGTGCGCCTGAATCGCCTTCAATACAACAAATTCCTTTACATTTTGATAAATTACACACAAAGTCATTGTTGATTAGATCTTCGTGCACCAATACATTTCCTACTTCAATCATTCTAATTATTTTGAGTAGCTTGCTTTCTGTCCCAATTTGTATTTTAATCCACTGGCTTCGAGTAATTCCAGTGTTACCGAACCGATTAGAATATCTACATTGGCTTTGACCGGAATACGGTTGCCATCATTGGTTACCCACAGATAAAGCTTGCTATTTTTTTTAAAGATACGTCCTGGTTTAATCTCAGGACTGAATTTGAGACATTCTAAAGTGCCTAATTCCGTTTTTATTTTTTCTATTCCAATATATTGTATGCCTAAGGTGGCAATCTCATCATTCAAAAAATAAGTCAGCTTAAAAGATTCTCCTGGTTTAACAGTCGACAGATCTAGATTTCGGGCGAAATAATAGGAAGAAAGCAAGTCGAAAGTCTGATCTACCTTCGAATTGAAAGTCCCCTTGTTGCCTACAACACTATTTGTCTCCTGGTTGAAGCGCACCTTATCGTTCCGTCTATATCCTCCTTCACGAATGTTTTCCGTATAGTAATACGGTAAAAATGTCTTGCTATTGATATACGAGTTGTATTCATTTCTCACCGTATATATGGCAAAGGCGCCAGCTGTTTTGCCGGCAGCGTATAGATGAAAGGAAGGGTTTCCGGCTCCATCCTTGGTATCCTCAACGGTTAATGTCCCTGTTGCGGCTGAAATAAAGCCATAACGGAGTTTATATTTTAATTTCTCGCCACCTTTAAATGCCGATTCTTTTAAATGCGGTAAATCTTGAGCGAAAGCAGTACTTACGATAACGGATAAGTAAAGGAGCAAAGTCGATATAAGTTTCATGTACGTAAGTTTACGAAATTTGTTTGAAAAAGAAATGTTAATTTCATTCAAATAAATTTAACTTTTGGAGTTAATGAGACCTTCATGGACGATGACATATACTTATGTTGAGCTGAGTTATTTAGGCTGTGTCCGCTTAAATACGGGGACCGTAGAACAGGGTTCACCATACATAATACTCTTTGCTACCTTACTCAATTTTACCGTAAACTGCACAAAGGTAGACTCCGGAATAAAAATATCACCACAACCTTTCACAACCACACGTTGATCTCGAAATTGTTCCATGTCAATCTGTTCGATTGCCGCAGCATACTGCATACGCAACAACTCCTCTGAATCCCCAAAAATAACTGTCTTCGCATAGGGTTCCAATTTGTTGGCTAATAACATATAAGCCCAGGTCGGAACAATAGCATCGGCAGTACACGTAATTGCGACATGTTTACCTTCGTATTGCGACCAGTCGTGTGTCTTAATGAATTCTCGGAAATCCTTTTCTTTAAGAATCAAGCCATGGAAGAGATTATCCTTAATATCATAGACTACATTGTCTGCTTTAGGATGGTAGTTGGCCAGGTCAACTGTGACTAACCCACTTTGCGCAACTTTGTTGACAATATCTGTTTGAATATCCATATTTACATCAAAAAAAAAGCCGGACGATAATTCGTCCGGCTACAAATTTACTTAAAAATCTTTTAAAAGAATTTCACTCTATTGTCAATGATTTCAGCTTTGTCTTGTAAAGCGCGGAAAATAGATCCCCAAGCGCGTTGTGCTTTAGCTGCAAGCATTTGTTTCTTTTGTCCGTTGATATCCGAAATCGCGGCAGGATTGGTAAAACCATTTACTTGTACAACATATACACCGGTATTGCCTTCAATCGCTTTGGAAGGTTTGTTTGGCTGTAGCCCAAAAACAGTACCAACCACTTTGTTTTCTAATGCAACACCAGGAATAACTGGATTTGCGAAGACAACATTTTCAACGTGAATAGCTGCTTTACCAACTTTTTGTGCTACTTGATCAATAGAAGATGTACCTGCTAAAGCCTTGTCAAATTTATCTTTCAAGATTCTAGCTTTAACCATATTTCTTACTGCAGGTTCGATATCTTTCTTAACAGCATCCAAGGAAAGAGTTCCTTTAGGCTGTATGTCGACCAAGTTTGCTAAGATATAAGAGGTTTCAGTTTCGAAAACTTTATCTGAAATATCGCCTTTTTTAGCTTCGAAAGCCCATTTGATTAAATCACGTGGAGCTTCGGCGCCACCTAATACATTGTCCATCGCTGTTACGCGTGAGGCTGTTTTTGCTTCCAGACCAATTTTTTTCGCTTCTTGAGCAAAGTTCTGTGCTGTAGCTGCAGATAAGAATGCTGTTGCTTTGCTATGTGCATTGTTCAACGTTTCTTTTCCGCTGTTGATCACTTTGTCAATGATAGCAACTTTTGCATATTTTGAACTTCCTGATTGTTTTTCAATTTTAATGACATGGACACCATATTGTGATTTTACAACTTTGATATCGCCTGTTTTACTTTCGAAGATGGCTGTCTCAAGATCTGGAGCCATACGGCCTCTTGTTAAAGTACCCAGCTCGCCACCGTTGGTTTTGCTCTCTGGATCTTTGCTGAATTGAACCGCCAATGCCGCAAAATTGTCTCCTTTTTGAATCAATCCTTTGATCGAATCTGCTTTCGCCAATGCTTTATCCATTCCACCTTCGGCAGCAGGATCCAATAGTATGTGTGATGCTTTCACAGAGTCAGGGCTTACGATCGTCGAAACAACTTTTGCAATTTCATACGCATTGTTGTTTAAGAAAGGTCCCACAGTTGTTCCGGCCGCAACATTGAAGACAACGGAATCCAATGAAGGACTCAACTGTCCTTTTTTCACATAAGTAAACGGAAATTTGTTGTCTGAATTGATCGAAGCAAATAAAGAGTCATCTTTAGCAACGATTAAATCTTGTTTCAATTTATTGATCGTCTCTTTTACGGCCAATGAATCTTTTGCAAGAGGTTTTGCATCCACCATTACGTATTGGATCGCACGTGTTTCCTCTTGTGTTTTGAACATACTTTTATGCTCATTATAATATTCTTGGTAATCTGCATCAGTCAATTTGGCATCAGCATCCTTAACAGAAGCGTAATCCAAAAGAATGTATTTGAAGTCTGCTAGTTTATTACGCTCTTGGTATTCTTCGTTTGCTTCCAAAGAAGTAACATATACGCTATTAGAAAGCAATTCGCCATATTTGCTGCTTAAACGCTCATCTCTAACGCCTTTCAGTAGTTCCTCCCATTGTTCAGCCACTTGTTGGTTACCTGATGTGTTCATTTGGGTGATAAAAGCACGCAGTTGACTCGGGTCAAATTGTCCTGTTTGTGGGTTGGTAAACGCTTGAACGATTTGAGGTGAAGGGTTGTTACCTTGCACTAAATCATTTAATTCGTCTTTACCGACAGTCAAACCGATTTTTTCAATTTCCTTTTTCAAGATTTCTCTTGATAAAAATTGATTCCATACTTGTTGAACAGCGTAGGTCCGCATTTGAGGGGTCACTGCACCGCCCATTTGTTGTTTGAACATTTCCTCTGTTTGTTCAACTTGCTTACTGAACTCAGGATATTCAATTTCAGTTCCGTTGACTTCCCCTACACGATTTTGATGTCTCGCCCAAAAAGGAGCTCCCCCTCGAACGACATCGCCTAGTAAAAATGCTAAAATTGCGATAGCCATAGCTGCGGTCAAGATGACACCAGCTTTGTTACGCAAAAAGCCCATTAATCCCATAGTCTGCTTATTGTGTTTATATTGTGTAAATACTTGTATTTCGTTAATTTATGCATAGCATAGCAAAATGCGGTGCAAGATACAATTTTTATAAAAAAAAACGGAATATTTTCCTGAATGTAACAAAACAAATTTGAAAACTATTTGTATAAAGTGGAGTTTTTTGTGCTCTTTTAGTTCAAATGATTCGTTTTGAACAACTTAATCGTATAAATAAACTGCCTGGAGGTATTGTCTCGGATCTATACCTGCTGTTAAGCTAAACCTGAATCTGGTTTATGGCCTGCAAATAGTTATTTACCTAAGGAAGGGAAGAGACTGTTGTTGGTGATCACCGTATAACCAGTTGCATTGGCTATATTGACGTGTTTAAAATCCTTGTCCGAAGTAAATGATGAACCTTGTAAGTTACCGCGATTATCCCGAAAGAATGCCGTAATGGGAACATGATTATAAAAGGTCATGTTGCTGTTGCTATCGGCTTTACTTTCGTCATAGATGATCTCTTCTGTTTTGATGACAGAACCGTCAGCCATAGTAACCACCACATTTTTGGTAAATACGGTGGTCTTTTCTTTTTCCCGCCGAATAGCATGGTCGGAAGTAATTCGCTGAGTTTCCTTTAAATTGTCGTCGTAAAAGATGATTTTTATGCTTTTTGGAAATTCGTATACTTCGGTGCTATCGTGTTTGATACGCATTTCAGGGGCTGTAAGATTCGCTTTTACCCGTGTGGAATCGCTATAAATAATATCGACATGACGCGAAATGTCGACCGCCTCTTCCTTTTTCATATTGGCAATGCGGTCTACCTCTTTTAGATCCGGTTCGCAAGAGGTCAATGAGAGCGCCCCTAGTAAAAATAAGATTACTAGGGGCGATATATTTTGGAATATGGATGAAGCAAATGTCTTGCGTACCATCGTATTAATTAATCTAAAGGCGGTTTTCTAAACCAGCGGTCATTGAGGGTAAAGCCGATATTAAAGTTAATATAGCGTTCACGTAGGAGACTGTTGCTGATTTTGCCCATTTGGCCAAATTCTGCAGAGAAGTTTATTTTAGAGAAAGCTCCTGAAAATTGATTTCTTGCCAACGGCAGTCCCACACCTACAGTAACCGCCATATCGTTGATATTCTGGTCGCTTAAGAAATATTGTGTTTTATTATACCTGAAACCAACTCTATAGTCTACTTGGTTCAGATATTTAAGCGAAGTAACATCTGGTGTAATCTGACCACCAATCGCTACGCCATAATTCTTCCGTAGTTCGTTTTCACCCGCTCTGGTCTGAAATCTTGACCAATCGGCATATTTAAAATCGGCCCCGATTAACCATCGGTTGTTACGTGCAAGGGTAATACCTACATTATGTCGCAACGGAAGCGTCAAATGCCTGCTGCTACGGTCCGAAACATAGGTGCTATCCAACGGGATATTTTGGTTGTCTGGATCCGTTGAAGGTGTAACCCGTGTATTAAAAATTGTTGCTCTTTCTTTGATATCATTATTGAGCGACCCTGAATAACCAACGATCAACGAGTATTCTCTATTTAAAGGTTGTTCGTATTGCAGACCATAATCAAAGATAATCCCTTGGATTTCGCGCTTATTTTGTTGTTGTGTATTTAATGCTCCGGATGAAGGCAAAAACTCTACACGGCTATAATCATTTAGGGTTCCAAATAGATAAGACATATTGGCACCAATACTCAGACCTTTTACAATGCGTACCCCCCAACCTGCATAGGCTTTAGTTAAACCACCTTCGCCCGTAAAAACTTTCGTATAGGGATCAGAATTGACTGTTCCCGTTGAAGATGTCCGATAGCCTATATCTGAATAGGGAAGGATACCCAAGCTGATACCACCAAATCGTTTCATTGGGAATGTCATGGTGATGTGGCTAAAGGCAAAGTCAGCGGTATTATCCGATCTTGTTGTCGAATTTAACTGCGTGTAGTTCCCGTATAAACCAGCATCAAAGGTCGTAAACTGTGTAGCAGAATAAGATGCAGGGTTGCTTGGGTTGGTATTATACACGCCATTGATTCTCCGGACAGCGGTATTGACACCTCCCATCCCTCTATATTGTGGCAATAAATCTTCACGCATCTGACCAAGTCCAAATTGAGAATAAGGTGATGCGGATGTCGTTTTTTGTGCAAATGCGGTAGTAGAACTAGCTAAAATTCCACCTGCTAACAACAGTTGGAGTGATTTATTTCTTAGAGAGCTTGTAAAGCGTTTCTGCATGGTCAATCTATAAAATTGAGAAACTAATGTTTATTTAGTTTTAGTGAAATTTTCGAGTTATCTGACTCTTATATTAAATGTTCTTTGCTTTTAATCGCATACAAAACTATTCAATTTTTGCGAGCTTGTTAAGCCGATTTTGTTAAAAAAGGTTAAACACTTATTGTACAGTCGTTTAGAAAAACTGAAAGTAGATTATGGTCAGTGTTATGATGGCATATACAACTTCAAAAAACCATTTCTTTTTGGCATAAGTGAAATAATAAGCCATATAAATAGCGATGGAGGGGGCACAAAGTAAAAAATGGGCCTCCGTTAGTTTTTTATTCCAGTAAAAAGAAACTATCGCAAGGCATAACATAAAAAACAACAGTTGAAATGACTTGCGAATATGCACGACACTTTTGAAAAAATTGTCTTTCAATACCAAGAGGAAGAGTATTAACGTAAAGATTACTGGGACGAGTACCAGATAATCGACTAACTGAATGCGAATAGCAGTAGGGAATTTGTAGGTAAACGGTAGCCAAATGGTATAAAACTGCTCCATTTTACCCATCCAAAGGTAGATAACCGCTAAGATGAAATAGACCGTTGCTAGGCCAAGTAAAGGTGTAATCCACTCGCGCCAGTTGAATGGCCTAAAAATGAGTAGGCCTATCCATAGTAAGGCGAACATACTCAGAAAAGGGAAGTAGATCAGACTTCCTATCCCTACAATCATACCGAGATCAAACATTTCGGCTTTAACATCTGTCTGCCGATAGAGGGAGAGCAATTTGCTTAACATCCATATCGAAATGAAATTACAGATCAGTGTGGGTGAAAGTACCAAAAATGGTAAAAACAGGCTGGCCAGTGTCATGTACATCAAAGCAACCAAGAAACTGGGTTTACCCAGCAGGTTAAAATGGCTTGTGATGCGATTGAGTATCGTTGCCTGAGAAATCGTCAGGATCAGTGTGATAAAAACATTGGTCGAAGGAGAGAGGTTGATTAAGTTATTTTCTCCCAAAAGATTCCCCAAGGCAGGCTCAAAGATTACAGAATCAAGTTTGTCCGGAAGGTGAAGAAATATGCCTAAGCATAAAACAAAACCCACGATGGATAGAAATAAAATATTGATGGGTGAATAATTTCTAAACTGACTTATAATCATCGTATGCAATCAATAAAATGCTATTTATTCTTTTTTTCCAATTTGCTGATACGGCGATCGAGCAAGAAAAGGAAGAAAGCCAAACCCAGAAAAATGACCAACATGACCAATACAACAACGTAGATCTTACCTTCGCTACGTAATCCAGTCGCCATCTCGACATCATCCTGTGCAAATGTGCTCAAAGTTGATAAGAGTAGTAAGGCGATTGACAATGTTATTTTTTTCATTTGTTTAAAATATTATTCGTGTCGTTTTCATTGTTATGTATGATTCGATACACGCTATTTGATTTATGTAATATTCTGTTTTTTACTGATTGGGTTTTACCGGATTTCTTTATTTTAGAAATAAAGTACGGTATTAGCCGTTCAATATTATGCGTTCAAGTCTTTCTTTTCGAGCAGGCGTACTCTATAGCGAAGTGAACAAATCCAAGCTGCAATCATTGGCCAGCCGATCATCGCGGCATAAAATGTAGGGCGTAGCTCGCTGCTCATTTTTAAATCGCCAAAGGCTGCGTTTCCTCCACTTCCAGGGTGAAGAGAGTCTGTCATCTTTGGTAGAATATAAAGTAACACGATGATAATCGGAAATGCAAAGATATTGTACACAGCCGATATTTTGGCTCTTTTTTGTTCTTCTTCCAGCGCATTGCGGAGCACCAAATAGGCTAGATACATCAGTGTTGCTATGGCAGAGCCATTAAGCTTCGGGTCGTTTGGCCAAGGCTCTCCCCAGGTGATGTTTGCCCAAAGCATACCTGTTGCAAGTCCAAGAAAACAAAATGTTATTCCGGTATTAACGGCTTCAATGGCCATTAAATCATACTCCTGTTTGCCCGTATTGAGGTATTTGATACTATAAATAACAGAAACCAGGTACATAACGAACATAGCCGACCACATTGGGACATGAAAATAAACGTTGCGTATGCTTTCGTGAAGGATGAATAGGCGGGGAACAGGTCCCAAAAGACCATTGATAATGACCGCACAGATAATCATTACCGCTAATATTTTCCACCATTTTTTTCTCATGGATAAATTGAATTTAGTTTGTTCTCAATTCTGACACTTAATCTCGCCAAAGGTACGGAAATAACAATAAAGAAATAGTGATGGTGATTACATTAATTGCAAGTAATACGATTATTTCTTTGCTGCTGGAAGCCCTTTCCAGGCCTTCTATTGCATTGCGGGATAGCTTGATTAATACGATTAACAGTGGGATGATGGCGGGGAAACTCAAGATGGCCATTAAGGTGCTGTTGTTGCCCGCTTTGGAGCTGATCCCGGAGATCATGGTAAAGACTGTGGCGAAACTGATGCTGCCTAAGATGACCGAAATGAAGTAAAGTGTTGGATCACCGACAGGGTTTCTGAATATCGTCGAATAGACAAAATATGCAATGATCGCCAGCAGGGTCATCATCATCATATTGTAAATGACTTTCGCTAAAATGATCGCTCTGGGATCAACCAGTGAATAGTAGTAAAGTTGCCGGTTTGGGTTTTCTTGGACGAAGCTTTTGTTGATTGCATTGATCGAAGCGAAGAGCATAATGATCCAAAATAATGCATTCCATGTAGCCGTATCAACTGATTTGAACGCTTGATAGCAGACGAAAACAGTTGATACGACATATAGTAGAATTCCGTTAATAGCATATTTTGAACGCCATTCCAGAATGATGTCTTTAAGAATTAAAGTTTTTACCTGTTGCAGCAAAGTCATATGCAGCAAAGATACAAATGTATTTTGACCACGGGAGTGACCAAAACCATCAATTCTTAAAAAAGCTGTTTTTTTACTTATGCGTTAGAAATTTTGGATTTTGCAGCATCAGTTGTATTGTCGATTTTGCTTGCCAAATTTTGAGCGGCATTGTTAGCGTGGTCCAAAGCTTCTCTGCCGGCTTCTTTTGCTTTGTTTTTCAGTGCATCTGCATCATCCGATGCTTTGCTGAAAGCTGCTTGTGCTTTTGATTTCAAATTGTCTAATTCAGCCGAAGCTTTGTTCGCTAGTTTTTGTGCCTTTTTAGCTTCTTTTTTTGAAAGATCTTTCAATGACTTAGTTAAGCTTTTAATGCCGTCATTTGCACGATCTAATTGTTTTTTCCCATCATCAGTTCCTAAAAGATACCATGCAGCAGCTCCCGCAGCTAATCCTACCAAAGCAAATGCCACTAATCCATTTTTGCTATTTTTCATAATTCTTCTATTTTGTTATATATTCAAATGATAATCAAGTATGATACCAAATGAACAATCCCAGGGTGAATTTGTTTAAAAAGAATCAATAATTAACAAAATTTTACATAACAATTTTCTGCTGCTTTGATTGCAGATTATAGAGGTGCTGATAAAGACCGCTTTCTTTTTGGAGCAGTTCAAAGTGCGTACCGCTCTCAGACACGATTCCATTTTCGACAACGATAATTTTATCGGCATCAATAATGGTCGATAGTCGGTGTGCAATAATGATCGAGGTGCGTCCACGCATTAATTCTTCCAACGCCTCCTGCACTTGTCTTTCTGATTCTGAGTCTAGGGAAGAAGTGGCTTCGTCCAAGATAAGGATTGCAGGATCTTTTAATAGTGCACGCGCAATGGCGATTCGTTGGCGCTGACCACCAGAGAGTTTAACGCCACGTTCACCAACTAAGGTGTCATAGCTTTCGGGGAAATTTAATATAAATTGATGTGCGTTGGCACGTTTTGCAGCCGCTATTATTTCATCTTCCGTGGCATCGAGCTTACCATAGGCTATATTTTCACGTATTGTTCCGCCAAACAGCAAAACATCTTGCGGCACGATAGCGACCTGGTTGCGGATATCGCAAAGTTCAAAATCGGATGCCGGTTTGTCATCGTAATATACTTCCCCTTTATTGGCTGTGTAGAATTGAAGAATCAATGAAGCTATTGTTGATTTTCCGGTTCCACTCGGTCCAACGATGGCTATTTTATCGCCAGCATTGGCTGTAAAGTTGATGTCTTTCAGAATTTCAATATCGGGGCGGCTTGGATAGGCAAAGGAAACATGGTTGAAGCTTAGTTTTCCGGTCATGGTCTTGTGCACTTCCTTGCAAGTTGGTTTTACATTGAGGTGTTCTTGGGGCTCATCTAAAATTTCCAAGATCCGCTCACTTGCACCCAAAGAGCGTTGGATATTGGCATAGAGTTCGGGGAAACTGCCCATGGAGCCTGCAACAAACATCGAATACAAGATATAAGTAGTCAGGTCGCCTACAGTCATTTCATGGATAGAAACCAATGCTGCGCCGTACCAGATGACAGCAATCACCGCACCGAAAATACAGAAAATAATAAAAGAGGCAAATGCACCACGGAAAGTAGCTCCTTTGACTGCCAACTTTACCACTGAATCCATTTGATTGCTGTAGCGATTAAACTCGAAGTACTCATTCACAAAGGCTTTTACGTTGCTTATCCCCAATAATGTTTCTTGAACGATACTATTTGACTCGGCCATTTTATCCTGGGCCTGTCTGGACAATTCGCGGATGAATTTTCCGAAAATAATAGCAGCTACAACGATAATCGGTAAAATACAAAGGTTCATGAGGGCAAGTTTGGGCGATACCCAAACCAAAAGGAACACACCGAAACAAAGACTAATCAACTGTCTTAAGATTTCAGCCAAAGTTGTTGTTAACGTATCCTGGATCTGTGAAAGGTCAGCAGACAGGCGGCTGTTTAATTCCCCAACACGACGATTGGCGAAAAATTCAATTGGCAAAGAAATCAGCTTAAGATAAGTATCCTTGCGTAATGCGGATAGCGTACGTTCGGCAATCTCAACAAAAATTCGGATACGAAAAAAAGAAACGACTGACAGAAAAGACAGAATAATAAAGGCAATTCCACCAATATAATAAACATGTGGTGCAAGCCATGGATAAGTTTGCTTGCCTTGCGCGGCATCAATCATGGCGCCAAGCAAAGCCGGAAAGGCGAGCATGGCCAAACTGGATAATACCAAGAAAAACATGCCGACCCCAAATTTAAAACGATAAGGTTTTAAATAGGTCATCAATTTAGATGCTCTCAATAGGAGCTCTTTATTCAATTTTGGTTTTGGTAGATCTTCTTCTTGTTTGTTACCGCTGTTGAATCCTCTTGCCATATCCGCTACTTCAAATTTTGTTGCGAGGACAAATGTAAAGAGATTAAAAATATTTTGCTATCATACTTTAGTCAATTTTTTGAACTAAACCGTACTTTTTCTGATTTAAAACGGCTGTTTTAAGTGGCTTGTACTTGTGCAAATGCTTGTTGCTGCTGCTTTATCCTAAATTTTGTTGTTTCGAAGCTGTTAGTTGCGCGTTAAATTTATACAATAAATATCCTAATACGGCGATAACAAGTAAAGCGATATAGAGCAGGATATTGCCTATACCTCCGTTGCCTGATGTTTTGTCAATCTGTGCCCGCAGTTTCTCGTTCTCTTTTTGAAGCTTACTTATGGTGCCGATATAGGCTGATACCTGCTTGTCGTAATCTGTTGCCAATTGTTGGAATTTATCTTTCTCAAAATCTTTGATTTTCAATAGTTTTTGAGTCTCTAAGAAAATGTTATTGTCGGTGATAACAATATCTTTAAGGATATCAATGCTCTTTTGCATGTCACCTTTTGATTTGAAAAGGCCAAAAAGCCCTGTTTTTTGAGTGAGGCTCGTGTCATAGGCGCCGAATTTCTGTTGACGGGCATCGAGTAGGTCATTTACACGGCTTCGTTGGACCTCAAAAGAGCTGGAGTCTGGGTTGTTTTGCGACTTGGCCTGTCCAAAGAAGCAAAATAGAACGGCGATTGGAAGTAGGAATTTTAAGAATTTCATCATGTATTTGGACGATCTATTTAATCAAATGTCTAGTTTAAACTAACGTTGATGGTAAAATTTTATTTTGCCACGAAGCTACAACTACAATTTTAGCCTTGTGGTCAGTTTGACCAAGGATAAAAAAATGGAGCGAAAGCACGACAAATGAATTTATGAAATTAATCTTTAAATTCTATACGAATAACATTGGAATCGTCATCATGAAGTCCGAGTAGCTGGCTGGCATTACCTTTATTGATGGCGATTTCAAGGTAGTTGGAAATACCGAATAAACAAAGTTTCTCTCCTTCTCCCACTTCATTGTAATGCCAGGAAAGATTGGTAATGGTTTCATTACGTTTAAAATAGAGGACAAAATGACGTCCTTTCTGAACTTTATTGAATAGATCTTTCGAGATATTGGTAATGGCGTTGCCGAATGCATCAACATAAATGACGTTGCCTCGGATCATGTCTTTATCAAAGATGGGCTGCAAAGTTACTTTTTCGATGAGCTGTTGCATTGAAGTACCGATTTCTTTCAGTTTGCCCCCCTTAGCAATATGACAGGCGGATTTAGAAAGAATATCTGCGAGCGGAAAGTGTAGATACCGAAGGTCTTGCATTAAGTTGAGCTCATAGAGTTCCTGTGGTTCGTTGCCATTCAACAATAAGCTGAAAATACCGTTGTCGGCTCCGACGAAATAATGATCGTTGTATTTCATGCCGATATATTTCGACTCTTCATGAAACAGGGTGTTAATGCCGATAATATGTACGGTTCCTTTAGGGAAATAATGATAAGCGTTGCCTAACACAAAGGCCGCTCGAGGGATATTGAATGCTGGAATTTCGTGGGTAATATCAACAATATTGGCACCGGACAATTGCGATAAAAGACTACCCTTTAACGCGGCTTGATAAAAATCTTTGTGTCCTAAGTCTGTTGTTAATGTAATTACTGCCATTATAATCTAAATCCTAGATCGAATTGCTGTCGAATTCCCTTAAATATACCCTTAAATTTATCTAAATAGTGGACAAAATTACTATTTATCAGATGATTTATAAAGTTAATTGGATAACTTATTTTGAATCTGTCTTTTTTCGATTGATATACACAAACATAGCGAAGATTTTATGCATAACGAAATCTTTGTGCCCCTTTGTCGGCTGTCTCCATAAGCTTATAAATCATCGTCGTTTGTACGCCGTATCTTCTTGGTTGTTTCGTTAGAATACGTTAATTTTGAATAGTATTATACAGGAACGATATTGTGTAATGGCTACAATCTAATTAATTCTAAATAGGATAAAATTTGAACGAATTACTAATTGCATTAGATGGTCTGAATTTGCCCATATTATGGGGAGCAGACAATGAGCACTTCGATTATTTGAAGAAGCAATTCCCAAAACTGCGGATTGTAGCTCGCGGAAGTGAAATGAAGGTGTTGGGAGACGCGAAGGAATTAGACCTGTTTGAGCAATCGTTTAAGGAAGTCATGGCTCATCTGGAGAAATTTAACAACATTACTTTATTGGATTTTGAAAATCTCCTTGGAGCAAGTGCAGGTTCTGCTGTTCAGCAGGAAAAAGAACTTGCGGCCAAACATGCAGCCTTTGGATCCGAACCGATCGTGTATGGACCTAATGGCCTTATTGTACGTGCACGTACGGCCAACCAACGGAAGATGGTGGATAGTATTTCGAAAAATGACATCTTATTTGCTATCGGACCGGCGGGTACAGGAAAGACCTATACGGCGGTTGCATTAGCTGTTCGGGCACTTCGAAATAAAGAAATCAAAAGGATCATTCTAACGAGACCAGCCGTCGAGGCCGGCGAAAATCTCGGGTTTTTACCGGGCGACTTAAAGGAGAAGGTAGACCCCTATTTGAGACCGCTCTACGATGCATTGGACGATATGATTCCAGCAGAAAAGCTAAAAGGTTACCTGGAAAATCGGACCATTGAAGTTGCACCTCTAGCGTTTATGCGTGGACGAACATTGGACAACTGCTTTGTGATTCTGGACGAAGCTCAGAATGCAACGGATATGCAGCTGAAGATGTTTTTGACACGTATGGGGCCAACGGCAAAATTTATCGTTACCGGTGATATGACACAGGTAGATTTACCGAAAAAAAATCAATCTGGATTGTCTACTTCAATTCGCCTATTGGAGAATATCGAAGGAATAGACATTATCCACCTCAGCGGTGGAGATGTGGTTCGCCATAAATTGGTTCGCCGCATCCTCGAAGCGTATGGCGATATTTAATCGGTCTATGCTGCAAACGTATGATTTGGGATATCCCAGTTTGGCATGGGTACAAAAGGTGCCGACTGATATAGTTCAAATAGCCTTATTAAAAGGCAAATCGAGTACAGTGAGCTCTTAAATAAATGCGCTGCATTTATGAATGCCGTTGAACGCAGTCATAAATGAACAATTACTTACATTTGAATTTTACGTTGAACATGAATGCTATAAAAGAAACAAATTTCAATTTCGAAAACCAGACTGCTTTTTACCGGGGAAAAGTACGTGACGTGTATACGATTGCCGATACGTATTTGGCGATGGTTGCCTCAGATCGTATTTCGGCATTTGATGTGGTACTTCCACGTCCTATTCCTTATAAAGGACAGGTGTTGAATCAAATTGCAGCCAAATTTTTAAAGGCTACGGCTGATATTATTCCAAATTGGGTCGTGTCTGTTCCGGACCCCAGTGTAACTATCGGTCAGCTATGCGAGCCGTTTAAAGTGGAAATGGTTATTCGGGGCTACTTGTCAGGACACGCTTGGCGCGAATATGCTGCGGGTAAACGGGAAGTATGTGGTGAGGCATTGCCAGAAGGACTGAAAGAAAATGACAAATTACCTGAGCCAATTATTACACCGACAACAAAGGCTGCTGTTGGACATGATGAGGATATTTCACGTGTCGATATCTTGAAAAAAGGCATCGTAAGCGAAGAAGACTATGTTCAATTGGAGCAATATACCAAAGCGTTGTTTCAAAGGGGTACCGAAATTGCCGCGCAAAGAGGGCTTATTTTGGTGGATACAAAATATGAGTTTGGAAAAAAAGATGGGAAAATTGTGCTGATCGACGAAATTCATACACCAGATTCTTCCCGTTATTTTTATGCGGAAGGTTATGCGGAACGTCAGGAAAAAGGGGAGGCACAAAAGCAATTGTCGAAGGAGTTTGTTCGCAAATGGTTAATTGAAAACGGCTTCCAAGGGAAAGACGGTCAGGTTGTTCCGGAGATGACGGATGAGATTGTCGCTTCCATTTCTGAACGTTATATTGAGCTTTACGAGCATATCGTCGGAGAGAAGTTTGTGTATCCAGATCAGGAAAACGTACTGGAACGTGTGGAAAGAAATGTGGCAAAGGCCTTGAAAACGCTAAATTATTAGTACATTGTATCCTCAAACAAAGGAGATAGACTAATGAAGTATACCATTGATAAGCACGATCGCTATATTGTCATAGAACCTCATGTCGATGTGATTGACGCGGATAATGCCGCTAAACTCAAAGGGGAGTTTTTGTTGCGGAATACGATTGGACAACGGAATATCGTTTTGGATATGATCCACGTTAAGCAAACGGACGAGGTCGGTATCCGTTTAGGTGTGCTTGCCCATCGTTTATGTCAGTCTGTTGGGGGCATATTTATTTTGGTTAATCTTTGTCCAACGTTAATGGATATGGTTCGTGTGTCGCATTTGGATAAATCGCTTAAAATAGCACCATCTTTAAAGGTGGCGGAAGATTTAATCTTTGCACACGAATTGGAATCTGAGTATCGCGGGGCAATCGAGGATTAATATGAAGTTTGAAGTTCTGATATTAGGAAATAGCTCGGCCACACCGATGTTTGATCGTCATCCGACTAGCCAAGTGTTGAACTTTAATGAGCAATTGTTTTTGATCGACTGTGGAGAAGGTACACAAATGCAACTTAGCCGATACGGCATCAAAAGCAATCGTTTAGGACATATATTTATTAGCCATCTGCATGGGGATCATTATTTGGGTTTGGTGGGGCTGCTTTCATCGATGCACCTTGTCGGCCGAAAAAGTGATCTCCATTTGTATGGGCCACCTGCGTTAAAGGAAATTTTAGACGTGCAATTTTTGCATTCCGAGACTATTTTACGCTATAATCTTGTTTTTCATCCGATTTCACCCGAACAGCCGGGGGTCATTTTTGAAAACAGAACATTAAAAGTAAGCACTTTTCCATTAAAGCATCGTATTGCCTGTACAGGCTTTCGTTTTGATGAGGGTCCCCGTGCACGAACATTGCTTGGCGATGTCGTACAGGAACTGAATATACCCACCGCTTATTTTCCGATGATCAAAAAAGGATTTGAATACGTCGATGAAAGTGGTAAAGTATATACTGCAGATGACCTGAGCCTTCCCGCTCCCTTATCGCGCAGTTATGTGTATTGTTCGGATACCGTACGGACGGCAGAATACCTGCCTTATGTGCAAAAGGCTAATCTGATGTATCATGAGTCCACATTCTTGCACGATATGGTCGACCGCGCAAAAGAGACATTTCACACCACTGCGTTGGAGGCTGGAGAGATCGCCCAGGAAACTCATGCAAAGAAGTTGCTATTGGGTCATTATTCAGCGCGGTACAGAGATTTAAATCCCCTATTGGAAGAAGCGAGAACTGTATTCCCAAATACGGAACTCTCTGTGGAAGGTCGGTGGTTTTCCGTTTAATTTTTTTGAATTTTCTCTGATATCCCAACGATAAACGGGTTAACACTTATGAATAATTGCTTATTATATTGCATATGATGAACAATTTATCTAAGTTTACGGCTCTAATTTTTTTATAATGGATAATCCATTCAACTTAAACAACCTACTACGGGAAAATATTAAGAAGCTCGTACCTTATTCATCCGCAAGAGATGAATTTAAAGGGGAGGCATCCATATTAATTGATGCCAATGAAAATCCTTTTGGATCCCCCTTAAACCATGATTACAACCGATATCCAGACCCTCTCCAACATCAAGTTAAAGCAAAACTTTCTAAAATAAAAGGTGTACCATTAGAGAATATCTTTTTGGGAAATGGAAGTGATGAAGCTATTGATATTTTATACCGTGCATTTTGTACCCCTGGTGTTGACAATGTCATATTAGTTCCGCCAACCTACGGGATGTATGAAGTCTCGGCGAACATCAATGATGTTGCTTTCAAAAAGGTAAACCTTACTGCTGATTACCAGCTGGATTTGGATGGTATTGCCAATGCAATAGACGCACATACTAAACTGATTTTTATCTGTTCTCCGAATAATCCAACCGGAAACTCAATCCGTCGTCAGGATATTGAAGCAATCCTGAATAATTTCCAGGGGCTTGTGGTAGTGGATGAGGCCTATATTAATTTTTCTGCTGTCAAGTCATTTACGCAAGAACTGGCTGAATACCCCAATCTAGTGGTATTGCAGACCTTATCCAAAGCCTGGGGGCTTGCGGCCTTACGCTTGGGTATGGCTTTTGCCAGTAAGGAGATTATCGCTGTTTACAATAAAATAAAACCACCATACAACATTAATCAAGCGACACAAGATATTGTATTGGAAGCCTTAGATCAGGTTGATCAAGTCAATGACTGGATCAAGGAGACAGTAGCAGAACGTGAGCAACTAGTGCGTGGATTGCTTGAACTGGATTATGTGCAGCATATTACACCTTCTGATGCCAACTTTATTTTGGTGAAGATGGAGCAGCCACGTGAAGTTTACGATTATCTCGTTCAATATGGAATTATCGTTAGAGATAGATCCAAAGTCGAACTGTGTGAAGGCTGTCTACGGATCACGGTCGGTACACCGGCTGAAAATAAAACATTGTTAGAAAAACTTAATCAAATCAATAAATAATACTATGCCTGATAACTTAAAACGTGTACTGTTTATAGACCGCGATGGAACATTGATTTTGGAACCTGAAGACGAACAAATCGATTCTTTTGCCAAATTAAAATTCTATCCTGGTGCTTTGCAGTATCTACCACGTATCGCAAAGGAGCTGGATTTCGAATTGATCTTGGTTTCCAACCAAGATGGTTTAGGAACGTCTTCCCATCCGGAAGAGAATTTCTGGCCAGTCCATCATTTTGTGATTGATACGTTTGCAGGAGAAGGCGTAGTGTTTGCCGAGGAACATATTGATAAAACCTTTCCACACGAGAATGCGGAAACCCGAAAACCGGGAGTTGGTATGCTTGGAGCCTATTTTGATGCGTCGAAATACGATTTGAGCCAATCCTTCGTCATTGGCGATCGTGTGAACGATGTTAAATTGGCACAAAACCTCGGTGCAAAGGCAATTTGGCTGCGTGCAAACGATCAATTAGGTGCTTTGGAAAACCTTGCGATAGATTCAACTGTTATAGCTTTAGAGACAACGGATTGGAAGACGGTGTATGAATTCCTTAAATTGGGTACGCGCACTGCCGAACATCATCGTAAAACCAATGAAACTGATATTTTTATTCAGTTGAATCTGGATGGTTCGGGTAAGTCAGACATCGAAACGGGGTTACCGTTTTTCGACCATATGCTGGATCAATTGGCTAGACATGGAGCACTTGATTTGACCATTAAGGCGAAAGGGGATCTTCATATCGACGAACATCATACCATCGAAGATACCGGTATTGCGCTGGGCGAGATCTTTTTGAAGGTTTTAGGGGATAAACGTGGAATTGAGCGCTACTCCTATACGTTGCCGATGGATGATTGTTTGGCTCAGGTTGCATTGGATTTTGGTGGTCGCAACTGGATAGTGTGGGATGCGGCATTTAAGCGGGAGAAGATCGGCGATATGCCTACGGAAATGTTTTTCCACTTCTTTAAGTCGTTTTCAGATGCTTCACGATCGAATTTAAACATTAAAGCTGAAGGTGACAATGAGCACCATAAGATCGAAGCGATTTTCAAAGCTTTTGCTAAATCTATCAAGAAAGCGGTAAGACGCGATGCCGACCATATGCAATTGCCAAGTACAAAAGGAGTATTGTAAGATGATAGGAATTATTAATTACGGTGCGGGGAATATTTTCTCCTTGACAGCGGCACTGGATCGTGTTGGGCTTACCTATGGTATGGTCAATACTGCCGATGAGATCGATCAATACGATCGTATCATCATTCCTGGAGTGGGCCACGCTGGAGCCGCGATGGACAAACTACAGGAATCGGGATTGGTGCCCTATATCAAAAAGCTAAAAAAACCTGTGTTGGGTATTTGTGTTGGTATGCAATTACTGACGGCTTTTTCAGAAGAAGGAAATGCCGAAATGTTAAAGCTATTTCCTTTGAAGACCTTACATTTTGATGCCGAAAAGTCGGGTAAAGTACCACATATGGGCTGGAATAGTGTTTCCGTGCCAGCAAACAGTCCTTTATTTGCACATATTGAAGACCAGACTTATTTTTATTTTGTCCACTCGTACTTTATCGAATTCGATGCGACATATACTGCGGCGAAATGTGTCTATGGACAGCCTTTTTCGGCTGCAATTTCCAAAGACAATTTCTTTGGCGTACAATTTCATCCAGAGAAATCTGGAAAAGCAGGAGAGCAGCTGCTGCTCAATTTTTCAACTATTCAAATTGATTAAAAATATTCGACTATGTATATCATTCCAGCAATAGATGTCTTGGACAAAAAAGTTGTCCGCTTGAGAGAGGGTAACTACAATGACGTTACAACGTATGCGATTAGTTTAGAAGAGCAAATCGAAACCTACCGTGCAAATGGTACGGAACTCGTCCATATCATTGATTTAAATGGTGCAAAAGGAGACTTCAGCAATCAGGCCTATTTATTTGATATCATCCAAAAGACAGATATGAAAATTCAGTATGGCGGTGGTGTAAGAAGTATCGAAAAGGTTAAGGAATTGGTTGATGCCGGGATTTATCGCGTTATTGTCGGAACACAGGCAATCACCAATCCTTCATTCTTGGAGGAGCTGGCTACGTTGAACGAAGGTAAAGTAAAATATGCCGACCACATCGTTATTGCAATCGACGTTTTGGATGAGGTAATCAAATACTCGGGTTGGTTGGAAAGTTCGCCAATCAAATTGATCGAATATATTGATAAATGCTTGGTTTTAGGATTCTTTAGGTTCTTATGTACCGATATTAGTAAAGATGGAAAATTGGGCGGTGCAGGCGTTGAACTGTACCAAAAGTTGTTGAGCCATTCTCCGATTATCAAGTTAATAGCTTCTGGTGGGATCAGTTCAATGGACGATATTCAGAAACTTCAGGAATTGGGCAGTGTAGAATCTGTTGTCGTTGGTAAAGCAATCTATGAAAATAGAATCTCGATCGATGAAATCAAAGATTGGAATTTAAAATCGTTAATCAGATTTTAAAATGCTGGCAAAACGTATAATTCCCTGTTTGGATGTCAAAGATGGGCGGACGGTAAAAGGAGTCAATTTTGTGGATCTGCGCGATGCGGGTGATCCCGTTGAATTGGCCTATGAATATTCTCAACAAGGGGCTGATGAACTCGTTTTTCTGGATATTACAGCAACGCATGAAGGGCGTAAAACGACAATTGATCTGGTCAAAGCAGTCGCACGTCAAGTGAATATTCCCTTTACAATCGGCGGTGGTATCAATGAAATCAGAGATGCTGATATCCTGTTGAATGCAGGTGCAGACAAAATATCCATCAATTCCGCTGCGGTACGCAATCCTGCTCTTATCAACCAGATGGCTGCAGCTTTTGGTGCACAATTTGTTGTGGTTGCTGTGGATACCCGGTCGATCGAAGGTCAGAATTTTGTGCATCTGAGCGGCGGACGCATTAAGACGGAATTGGACACAGCGGATTGGATCCTTGAAGCGCAAGAACGTGGAGCAGGAGAGATCCTGTTGACGTCAATGGATCATGATGGAACAAAAAATGGCTTTGACAATGGTTTTTTAAAAACAATAAACGACCAGATTCATATTCCACTGATTGCTTCTGGCGGTGCCGGTAATCAACAGCATTTTGTCGATGTTTTTCAACAAGCTAACGTGGATGCTGCCCTGGCGGCATCGGTCTTCCATTATGGTGAAATATTGATCCCCGATCTTAAAGCTACCTTACGCCAAAATGGTATTGTCGTAAGATAGGATAGCGGAGTAAAGATCGATAATCAAAGGGGTGGAAGTTATAAACTTGCTGAAAGAAATCCTGAGAAATTAAACTGGGCTCATGGCTCTTCGAAAATAATTAAAAATTGAAATACTAAAATCATGTTAGATTTTGCAAAAAGTGACGGCCTTGTTCCAGTGATTGTGCAGGACTTCCAAACATTGGAAGTGTTGATGTTAGGCTATATGAACGAGGAAGCTTGGGAGAAGACACAAGCAGAGAAACGCGTTACGTTTTTCTCCCGAAGCAAAAATCGCCTCTGGACAAAAGGAGAGGAAAGTGGAAACTTTTTGAATGTAAAAAGCATCCATGTTGATTGCGATAAGGATACTGTTTTGATCAAAGCAGAACCAATGGGACCTACCTGTCATACAGGAAGCAGAAGTTGTTTTAATACAGACTTCAACCAAAACTTTCTGTTGGAGCTAGAGCGTATTGTCAACCATCGCTATGAACATCCTTCTGACGAATCTTATGTCAATCGTCTGCGTTCTCGCGGTATCAATAAGATTGCGCAAAAGGTTGGCGAGGAAGCCGTAGAAACAGTCATTGCAGCATTGACCGAAACGGATACTGATTTTATTAATGAAACTTCAGACTTATTGTTTCATTTGATCGTATTGTTGCGTGAGAAAGGATTTTCTTTGGAAACAATTGCGAAAAACCTCGAGAGCAGACATCAATAGGTATTTGGATGACGGCATCAGCGTTGAACAAAATCTGAAGCGGAAAGAAGGCTTTAAGCTAAGATGACAAAATAATCTAAGAAGTGCAGTATATTTGTGGATATACTGCACTTCTTGTTTCTACCGACTAACAATACGTATTGCTGTATTGATCTTTACTGGATCACAGCTCAGTCAGCGGAGAATTCGGTCCTATAACATAAAAAAATAGGCTTAAAACAGGTGCTCCGAATAGAGAAGGCATTTTAGCGAATTACTATGGATATTACATTAAAATCGACGTTACCAGGGCATCAAAACCCTATTTTTTGTGTAGAGAAGGGCTACTATGCAGATACTTTTTTTACGGCTGGTAACGATAAGGGCGTTGTCGAATGGGATATTGAGCAAAATGCATTTAAGCGTATTCTCTGTGCGGTAAGTTCATCGGTTTATGCTTTACGGTTGATCCCGGGGACGCCGATTCTGGCCATAGCCTTGCGTGAGGGTAAACTGCTTTTTGTAGATGTCGAAGAGCAAAAGCTTGGAGCAAGTATACAGCTGAGCAACAAAGCTATTTTTGCATTGGCTTATATGTCCTGGAAAAATGAACTTCTGGCAGTAGGTGAAGAAGGAACATTGTATGTCATCGATTTGACAACTTATAAATGTATTTACGAAAAGCGTATATCCCCGACAACAATTCGCGCAATTGCAATTGATGAAGGACTTGGACGAATAGCATTAGGGGATAAAGATGGGAAAGTTTATACCTTGGACAGTACTGACTTTCATGTTATTACTGATGCAAAATTGCATAGCATGCCCGCTACGTCGCTGGCATTTATCCATAATAAATTGCTAAGCGGTGGACGGGATGCGCAATTGGTGATTTCTGACCCCAATCAATTGACAACTAATTTTTCGTTTGTACCGCATCTGTTTACCGTATATGGAATATATCCCCATCCTGAAGCACCAATTTTTGTTACTGTCAGTCGCGACAAATCGTTGAAATTTTGGTCCACAGCCGATTTTGCACTATTGAAAAATATGAGCCGCGAGAAGATGCAAGATGGTCATCATTTATCTGTAAATGCGGGAGCATGGTCCGAAAATGGGCAATATTTCTTTAGCGTCAGCGATGACAAACTAGTGAAAATCTGGGAATTTCATGTATAAAAGATCGGGCAGGAAGTGCGGACTAACTTAGGGGCATAAAAAGTAAAGTCATTTGTAGCGAATTCATAATTATATCGTTAACTATGGTAATTATAAATTTAATTGACCTTATAGTTATATTTTATGAAAAGAATTTGGCTTATCCTATTAGGCTGTATAGCGCTTTCGAGCTGTGATAAAATCGAAAGTAAAGGAATGTATCTAGCTAGCGTGCCCATATTCGAAACAATGGAAAGTATACGAGCTAAAGCTAATCCCGTAAGCGGCCCTACGACAATTGTTCAAACCGGAAAGATTTATATTTATCAAGATTACTTGTTTATAAATGAGCCAGGGAAAGGAGTTCATATCTTTAATAATGTTGATCCGTCAAAACCCGTGGCGATGGCATTCTTAAGTATTCCCGGCAATGTGGATCTTGCGGTTCTAGATGGAAAGCTGTATGCGGATAGTTTTACAGATCTGTTGACCTTCGATCTCGAAAATCCTGCATCTCCAAAATTATTGACACGAAATAAGGATGTGTTTAAGATGTTGCTTCAAATGGATTACTTGAATAATACTGCCGATCGCATCATTACAGGATACCGAGATAGCCTGGTAAGCTATAGCCAAAAAGATAAATATTCACCTTATGATCGAAAAGAACCTCTCTATAACGAGACCAATTCGGGCTCGGGACAGGGCGGATCCATGGCGCGATTTACCATTGCCAATAAACATCTATATGCCGTGGACCAAACGATGTTGCACCTTTTTGACGTGCAGAATGCGAGTAAACCTGCCTATGTAAAGGATATCAAAATAGGTCCTGGCATCGAAACAATTTTTCCCTTTAAAAACAACCTGTTTATCGGCTCCAATACAGGTATGGTGATTTATGATATCACGACGGCATCAGCTCCCGTAGAGCTGTCGCGTTATACACATATTCGTGCCTGTGATCCTGTCGTTGTCAATGAGAAATATGCCTTTGTAACCTTACGTGCAGGCGTGGTATGTGGGGGGCAGCAAAATTTGTTGGAAGTTATCGATATCCAAGATCTGACGAAACCGATGCTGAAACATAGCTTCACTTTGGAGAATCCTTACGGACTGGCGCTATCGGACCACACGCTGTATATCTGTGATGGAAAATTCGGGTTGAAGTCATTCGATGCCAGTGATGTTAGTCAAATAGGTAATAAGCTTTTAGAAACTCACAAAGACCTGATGAGTATGGATGTTATCGCTGGACCAAAATCGCTAATTATTGTTGGAGAAAAAGGTGTACATCAATATGATTATAGCAATAAGGCCAAATTGAAGGAATTGAGCATTATTCCTGTTATTAGACCCAATTAAGACACTATTTCAAGAGCTTCATTATTCTGATATGAAAAGACTTTCGATTGCCATTTTGGCTCTTCTCGGGTATTTAACTGTTGATGCCCAAACAAAAAAATATACAAATCATAATGAATTTTCGGTTATTACTTATGGCCCTGCTTTTCTGGAATCTGGATTTGGCTTACATACATTGCATGGGGTGCAGCTCCATGAAAATATCGCTCTGGGTTTAAATACAGGGGTGGATAGGTATCCTGTAAACAATGAAGGATCAAAATGGTTTTTACCACTCTCAGCCAAAGTAAATTATGTGGAATTCCCTGACAGAAAACGTAGTTTTTTTGCAGGATTGGATTTAGGCTATAGTTTTGCTTTCTTGAATAAAAATCTAGTCGAGAGCAATTTAAAATATGAATATCAGGGTGGCTTGTTGGTAAATCCACAGCTGGGTTGGCGCTTTAAATTTAAGAATTCAGCGAAATATTGGTTTTTGGCAACAGGATATCGGTATCAGCACTATAGCCGAAAGGATACTTATACGCGACCCTCAGCAAGTTTGCCAGACACTAGCATAGGGTATGGAACAACACAAATGGATAAAAAATATGATCTGCACCGTTTTACTTTACAGGTAGGATTTGGTTTTTAGGTATCGATCGGATGTTTTTTTTATTAACAGGTGTCGATAGCTTGAAATGTAAAAAAATAGCGTAAGTATACGGTTCGTTTTTCAAATCTAGGCCGATACTAACGCTATTTCACTCTTTTTTGTGGAGCTTACTTATTCGCCGTCTAAAAGCTGTAATACCTGCGTAAGGTATTTCTCATCGACTTCATCAAAACTATTTAATTCACTACTGTCAACGTCCAGCACACCGATAATCTGTCCCTGTTTAAAAACGGGTAGCACGATTTCGGACCGCGAGAGCGAACTACAGGCAATGTGTCCCGGAAATTGCTCCACATCAGGAACAATCAATGTTTTTTCCTGTGCCCAAGCACCCCCGCATACACCGCGACCTTTCTTGATACGCGTGCATGCAACAGGTCCCTGAAAAGGGCCTAATACGAGCTCGTCTCCATCGACGAGATAGAAACCAACCCAGAAAAAATTGAATTGTTCTTTCAGTGCAGCAGCGATGTTAGCCAAATTGGCAATTTGATTCGGCTCGCCTTGCAAAAGTCCCTCAATTTGAGGAAGTAAATTTTGATATTGTTCTTCTTTGCTACCTTTAGCTATTTGTAAATCCTCTGCCATAAAAATCTATGTAAAAAAAATAATCATGCATTTGCTATCAGGATTACAATTGCCAAGCATGTTTTGCCTGTCCGGAAAGCTTCACGGCATATTGAGTTCCAACCTGCATGAAATGAAAAAGCGCTAATACGCTGTTCAAAGTTAACAGAATATTAGCGCTTTCTTATCAGGCAAATGTTATTATTTCTTGGTGTTGATAATATTCACCCGAATGTAGTTGCTTCTTTTGCCGGAAGGCGTTACAACAACGGCTTTGAAAACACGTTCCTTACTATTAGGAACCGTAATTTTCACTGGACCTGTATATTCTAAATCCAATTCTGAAGGATCGTAGTTGTCCAATGTGTAATAAATTCTGGCTCCTTCAACAGAAGGTTTCAGCCCACGGATCGTATATTCTGAAGCATAGACGGTGCTGTCTGTGATGCCATATACTTCTGGTACACGATAGAATGTATTGGTTTGGTCAAGTTTAGCCAGCTGATTTGCTGCACGCTGTTCTGAGAAATTTTTCCAATTCTTTTTTTCTGGCTGTGTCCAGGCAATTTCAGAAAGCGCTAAAACGCGTGGTAACACTGTAAATTCGACTTTATTGGATGATCCAATATACTCTGTCCAAATATTTGCTTGTACACCTAGAACGTGTTTCTTGTTGTTTTCAGCAATTTTGCTAGGCATTGGGTCTGACGAATATACTTTGCTCAATGTGGAAAGTCCGCCGATACTTAAAGGTTCTCTGTTTTGATCAGGACCTTGTTTGTGATCAAAATATAGACCATAGCTGTTTGCCGTAATGATCACATCGTGACCTTGATTGGCTGCATCAATCGCACCTTGATCGCCTCTCCAGCTCATGACAGTCGCATTAGGCGCTAAACCGCCCTCTAAGATCTCATCCCATCCAATGATGCGTTTACCTTTGCTATTGATATATTTTTCCATACGTTGGATAAAATAGCTCTGTAACTCGTGTTCATCTTTGAGGTTGTTATCTTTGATTCTTTTTTGACAAAATGGACATGTTTTCCATTTTGTTTTTGGACATTCATCACCACCGATGTGGATATATTCGCTCGGGAATAGGGGAATGACTTCGTCAATGACATCTTCCAACAACTTGAATGTTTCTTCTTTTCCAGCACAGAAAACATCGTCAAAGACCCCCCAAGTCTGCGCAGCCGTGTAAGGTCCTGGCTTATCACCACAGCCCAATTCTGGATAAGCCGAAAGTGCTGCTAACGCATGCCCAGGCATTTCGATTTCGGGTATAACCGTTACATATTTAGCTTTAGCATAAGCAACCACTTCTTTGATTTGGTCTTGGGTATAGAAACCGCCATAAGGTGTGTGGTCATAATCACCATCTGTCTTGTAGTTACCCAGTAGTGTTTGCTTGCGGTAACCGCCAATCTGAGTCAATTTTGGATGTGATTTGATTTCGATACGCCAGCCTTGGTCGTCTGTCAAATGCCAATGAAACGTATTCAATTTGTAAGACGCCAGAATATCAATGTATTTTTTTACAAACTCTACTGGAAAGAAATGACGGCCAACATCGAGATGTAATCCACGGTAAGCAAAGCGAGGTTCATCCTGGATTGAAGCTTGTTGAATTTCTATGCTGGCCTTTTTATCCACAGGTAGCAACTGGATCAACGATTGCATACCATAAAATAGACCGGCAGCTTTTCCGCTAATAGTTGCGCGGTCTGAACTTATGTTAAGTTCATACGCTTCAGCATTAGTGGATTTTGCGTTTTTGTAGGAGAAATAGATCGTATTGCTGCTCGCTGATTTCACTAGGGATAAATTGAGACTGTAGTTGCTTTTTAGGAAATCCTGAAACAGCGTTGCAACTTTTTTGTCCTCTTCGCTATCAAAGGCGATTTTGGTGTTAGCGTTGATTTTAAATGTACCATTTTTAATTTGAACCTGTTGCGGTAAGGGCACAATGTTCAAGGTAGCATCTTTCTTTTCTTGCGCAAATACTGCTGCTCCTATACTTAGAGCCAGCGCAAGTGAAAATAGTTTCTTCATGCGTGAGATTATAACTGAAATAAGAAGTTCTAAAAATAGGTGAATAAATACGTTTTAGCAAAGAGAAAATGTAACAAATAGGGTATGAAAACACTGTTGAACGTATTTTTGGGCACTTAGAAGTAGTTTGGATAATAACGTGTTTGGGTTAGATCAATCGTTTGTTTAGTCTGTTAAAGGGGATATTTTACTTCGGGGAATAGTATCTAAATTTAGGTAAAAAAATATGCCTTTTTAAATGTTCGTATCTCCTGTGAGCTGATGCTTTATCACTAAACCTTCTTTCGTTGTACAGATTATTTCGATCACGTGAAGGGAAGATAACGACCTTGAAACTTCTTCTGAATGATGTCATTTTTGATCCGTTTTTAATGCTTAGTTTATAGGTACATTCAACAGAGCTGATAGGGCTTTATCCGAATAAGGTCCGAATGAGGTCCCTATAAAGTCCCTATCAGCTCCTTATTATTTATAGCAATATCTTTTTGATGTTTCAAATTTGAAGCACTGTTAATAGGGCGCGAAGTATTGCAAAACTGAGGTTCGGGAAATGACAAAGGAACCCGAAGGTTCCTTTATATCTTTTACGTTACAGCATGAATAGCACGTATCCGTCATCTAATGATTAATATCGGATATGTTCAGCAAATGTTTATGCATTAAAGTCGTTTCAATGCTAATTTGATCATATCCTCTACGGAAAGATTGCTTTCGGTCTTTAAAATGGTATTTAACACCTTCTCTGCCGCGACTTTGTTGAATCCGAGCATCACTAGTGCTGACAATGCTTCGTCCGGAACTGATTGGGATTGGATAGGTGATGCCAAAGCTTCGAAGCCCTGTTTTTTTAATTTATCCTGAAGTTCCAGTATAAGACGTTGTGCTGTCTTAGGGCCAATTCCTTTAATCTTTTGAATGAGGACAACCTGGCCATTGACGATGGCAGACTGGATCTCATCGGGTGTGTTTGACGATAGGATCATACGGCCTGTATTGGGGCCAATACCAGAAACAGAGATCAAATTTTCGAATAATTTTTTCTCGCCTTCTGTTGCAAAGCCATAAAGCGTGTGTGAGTCTTCCCGAACTTGAAGTGAAATAAATAGTTTACAGTTTTCCTGATCCTTGATTTGGGAGAAGGTATAGAGCGAGATGTGGACATAATAACCAATCCCACTCACATCGATAACAACATGAGTGGGGGCTTTATATGCTAATTTTCCAATGAAATATTCGTACATAGTATACGAATATAGGAAGATTTTAAGCTATTCTATAAATTTTTAAGATGTGCTTGTACATCTACTACGGCAATGGTAACCATATTGACGATTTCGCGCACAGAGCTATCCAGTTGCAATACGTGAATAGGTTTGTTCATACCCAGAAGGATTGGACCTACTGCCTCAGCTTCACCAACTTCTTGCAATAATTTATAAGCGATATTTCCAGACTCCAAATTAGGGAATACAAGTGTATTCGCCGATTTTCCATTCAAGCAGCTGAACGGGAAGTTTGCGGTCAACATTTCGCTGTTTAAGGCGAAGTTTGCTTGTAAATCACCATCAGCAATAATCTCTGGATGTTGATCGTGTAGAATCTGCGCTGCTGCTCTTACTTTTGTTGGCGTTTTTCCTTCACTTGAACCAAAATTAGAGTAAGATAGTAATGCAATACGTGGCTGAATGTTCATACGTTTCACAGCTTTATCCAGTAACAGGGTAATGTCTGCCAATTCTTGTGCTGTAGGGTCTTCATTTACGGTTGTATCGCCCATGAAGATTGGTCCTTTTTTGGTTAACATCATGTACATACCTGCCACACGGCTGCCTGGCTTAGCACCGATTACATGCAATGCCGGACGGATTGTATTTGCATAATTTTTGGTCATACCGGAAATTAGGGTATCAGCTTCGCCAAATTCCACTAAAGAGGCACCAAAATAGTTACGGTCGTACATCAACTTACGGGCGTCGTATTTCGAAATACCACGACGTTGTCTTTTGCTATAAAGATGCTCAATAAATTTCTTCGAGCGCTCCGTTTCGCCATCTACTTCAGCAACCGGGTCGATAATTTCAAGGCCATCCAGTTCAAAAGCATATTCTTTGATTAGACGTTCGATTTTATCTTTTCTACCCAAAAGAATTGGAATAGCAATGCCTTCTTCTTTAACAATCTGTGCCGCACGCAACGTTTTGTAATTGTCTGCTTCTGCAAAAACAACACGTTTAGGATCTCTTTTAGCAGCCATGGTTAAATTGCGCATAATCGCATCATCTTTACCCAGACGTTTACGTAATGCGTCGCTATATTGATCCCAGTCTTCGATTACGGTCTGTGCTACACCTGATGCGATGGCAGCTTTTGCAACAGCCATGGAAACTTCAGTGATCAATCGCGGATCGGTAGGTTTTGGAATGATATATTCTTCCGAGAATTTTAAATTGCTGGTATTATAGGCTTGATTTACTTCTTCTGGAACAGGTTGTTTCGCCAAGTCTGCAATTGCACGCACTGCAGCAATTTTCATTTCTTCGTTAATTGCTGTTGCACGTACGTCCAAAGCACCACGGAAGATATAGGGGAAACCCAATACATTGTTTACTTGGTTAGGATAATCTGAACGACCTGTACCCATGATAATATCGTTACGTGTTGCCATCGCCAAATCGTAAGCAATCTCAGGATTTGGATTTGCCATCGCCAATACAATTGGGTTCGGAGCCATTGATAACAACATCTCTGCCGACATGACGTCTGCTGCCGAGAGACCGATAAATACATCTGAATCTTTTACAGCGTCTGCCAGTGTGCGAATATCGCGATCTGTTGCATATTGTGCTTTCATACTGTCTAGATTTTCTCTATCGGTACGGATTACACCTTTGCTATCCAGCATCACAATATTTTCTTTGCTAGCACCTACTGAAATATACATTGCTGTACATGACATTGCAGCTGCTCCGGCGCCATTGACGACGATTTTTACTTTTGAAATATCTTTACCAATAATTTCACAGGCATTGATCAATGCTGCACCTGAAATGATTGCAGTACCATGTTGGTCATCGTGCATCACAGGGATGTTCATTTCTTCTTTTAGACGGCGTTCGATTTCAAAACATTCCGGTGCTTTGATATCTTCCAGGTTGATACCTCCAAAAGTAGGCTCCAATGCTTTAACGATATTGACGAACTCATCGACATTTTTGGTGTCCACTTCGATGTCAAATACATCAATGTCGGCAAAAATTTTGAATAATAAACCTTTACCTTCCATAACTGGTTTACCAGCTTGGGCGCCGATATCGCCTAAGCCCAAAACTGCTGTACCATTACTGATCACAGCAACAAGGTTTCCTTTTGCAGTATATTTATAAGCATCTTCTTTGTTCTCAGCAATAGCCAAACATGGCTCCGCTACACCTGGAGAATATGCTAATGATAAGTCTCTTTGCGAATTTGTTGGTTTGGTCGGAACAACAGCTATTTTACCAGGTCTACCCATTGCGTGGTAGTTTAATGCTGCCTGTTTACGATTAGTGTTACTCATTACGATTTTATTAATTTAAGGCTACAAATCTATCATTCTTTTTGATAATTGGAAATATTTGCCAATATCTTATTATAATTAGACAATAATATGTTACTTCAGGACATCCAATAGTTTAAACATTTGCTGACGCATGCTGGACGCCGATCCTGCATAGTTGTTGACCAGTAAAGTATAAGTAAACGACTGCCCTGTTTTATTGGTATGCACACCTGTATAACCAAGTACGCCGCCAATTGTTCCACTTTTCATCTTCATATTGTTATAGGTGGGAAGACTTTCGTAGAAGGCAGGATACCAACTCTGTTTTTGTGCATACTGCATAATCTTATTCATCGCTGATGTCGTCACTCGATTTTGAGGCGAGAGTCCCGAACCGTCCATACTATTGAGTTCACTGGATTTTATGCCTAATTTGGCATTCCAATATTTTTGTACATAATACGCGCCATCGTCGGTGCCCGTTTTACCAGCTGTTGTATAAGCAATCGCTTTCAACAAGGCCTCTCCGTAAAGGTTGATGCTCTTTTGGTTAAACCAGTAGACAATTTTGTCTAAGGTTGGAGATAAATGGATATCGAGGGTCTGTTTTTTTGAAATATCAACTGAATCCATCTTGGTTCCGGTAGCTGGTAGTTCGCTGGCGGGAATACCGTTGTTACTTAGTACTTCATTTAATTGATAAGCGAGATCATAGGCCGGGTCTGGCGAAGAGAGCTCGATAGTTTTCTTGAGGTCCTGTCCATAGGTGCCGCGCACAAATATCTTGGTCGAATAGGGAGCGGCATAGGCGTACACATTGTCTCCGCTTCCCGATTTACCCGTGGTTGTTTCATTGATGATTTCCAGATACGGAACTGGCGTTGTGTAATTGGCGATCTCAGCTTTAGCTCCGACTTTAGTGCTTGGCAGAAAATTTATGCCAAAGGCATTTTCACACCAATTGAGGGAAGAAATTCCAGCACCATAGTAATTGCCCATGTCGGTCCAGATCCAGCCCCCTGGAAGCTGGTTGCCATTGTAAAGCCGGTCATCGGCGATGATTGCGCCATTTATACTTTTAATACCGGCATTCTGGACTGCTGTAAGCCACTTGTTCAGTATCGTTGTTGCTTGAGTCTCCGGGTAGCGGGCGCTGCCGAGGGTAGGATCCCCCGTACCTGTCACAATAATATTTCCGTTTAACACTCCGTTCTCGTCGATTTCACCTGTATAATACAGGGTTGTTTTGAACTGAAAATTCTTGCCCAGGAAGTCCAGGGCCGTAGCCGAGGTGATGACCTTCATGGTGGAGGCGGTCGCCAATCCGACGTTCTCATTTGCTGCGAATACAGTCTGGCCTGTTTTTGCGTCGAAAACAGTCAATGAGCTCAAACCATTTCTGAGGTTTTCCTGATTTTGAAATTGCGTGAATGCATCCTGAATTTTACTACGAAGATCCTGTGCATATACTGGCGTAGCAACGGTCGTTAACGTGTAGGCAGAAAAAGCAATGGCACTTAGCACAAATTGGTTCATATATCATGTTTTTATAGTCCTATGGTATATCCAGCTTATCTTCGATGAGCTTGTTGGCACGGTTATTTTTATTCGTGTTTGGAAATCATGGATATTCCATTGGACGTATTGTAATTCCTGGAACGCTGCCAATTTTAGGGAAAAGCGTTCGCTGTAGTTCGTTTGTTTTATTTGGCTTAAAGTTAGGCATTCGACCCTAAAAAATCCTAACTTGCATAAAATTGTATAGACGACATGAAGCATATCGAAAAATTAGCTGCCATTCGTGAGGCGATGAAGGTTCAGGGAATCGATGGATATATCATTCCATCTTCAGATCCTCATATTAGTGAATATCTACCAGAACGTTATAAATGTATTGCCTGGGCGTCTGGTTTTACCGGATCAGCAGGGACGTTGGCAATCACACAGGATTTTGCCGGCCTTTGGACCGATTCTCGTTATTTTGTCCAAGCAGCAGAGCAATTGGCGGGAACAGGCTTTGAATTGGTGAAATTGAAAGTGCAAGGTGCAGCGGAGTATGCAGATTGGTTGGGCGAACAGTTGGGCGCTGGTGCTAAAGTTGCTTTTGACGGCAATCTCGCTTCTTTATTGGTGGCTCAATCTGTTCAGCATACTTTGGAGCCTTTGGAGATCAAAGTAGATGGTCATGTTGACCTGTTATCTTCATTATGGGAAGGACGACCAGCGCTGCCTAAGGCACAGGCCTACCTGCTGGACGAAAATATTACGGGACAGTCAACGGTTTCTAAAATTGAAGCTGTTCGTGCGGAGATGAAAAAGAATAGAACGGAAGCTCATCTGATCTCATCTTTGGATGACTTGGCCTGGTTATTAAACATCCGTGGTCAAGATGTACCATGTAACCCTGTTGTTTTGGGATTTGTATTGATTACCCCAGAAAATGCAACGCTTTATATCGAACCTTCGAAGCTGACAACTCAGGCGACTGAAGAACTTAAAGGCTATGGAGTGGGTGTTTCGGCTTATGAAGATATTTTTAAAACGATTCCTACATTGGATGTTACTTCAATTTTAATTGATCCTAAACGTACCTGTTTTGCTGTTTACGATAGCATACCTAAACAGGTTAAGATTGTTGAGAAAATAAACCCTTCAACAAGTTTGAAAGCGATTAAGAACAAGGTTGAAGTTGAAAATAACCGCCATACGTTTGTAAAAGATGGTATAGCGTTGACGCGTTTCTTCAAATGGTTGGAAGAGAATGTCTCCTCTGGTGAGCTTTCTGAATTATCAATTGCGGAGAAATTACGTGGATTTCGCGAAAGTCAAGAGGGTTTTGTCGACGTCTCATTCACGACAATTGCGGGATACTTGGATCACGGTGCCCTACCGCATTATTCAGCCAATGAAAAATCGAACTATATATTACAACCTAAAGGTTTACTATTGGTCGATTCTGGCGGACAATATACTACTGGTACAACGGATATTACAAGGGTGGTAACGCTTGGTGGTCTTACGCAGGAGGAAAAAGAGGATTATACGCTTGTACTCAAGGGAACAATAGAAGGCTCTCAGGCCATTTTCCCTACTGGAACGCGCGGCTATCAGATCGATGCCATTACGCGTCGTCCATTGTGGGAAACATTGCGCAATTATGGACATGGTACAGGACATGGCGTCGGTTTCTTCCTAAACGTACATGAAGGTCCGCAAGTGTTCAATGCAGCTGCAATAGATGTTGCTGTTGAACCAGGGATGATTACATCGATAGAACCCGGATTGTATCGCGTAGGCAAACATGGTATCCGCATTGAAAATCTTGTGTTGACCCGTAAGGCAGGTTCTTCTGAATTTGGAGACTTTCTGGATTTTGAGACACTAACAATATGTTATATCGCAACCGATTTAATCGAAAAATCCCTATTGGATAAAAAACACATTGCTTGGTTGAATAACTATAATCAGTGGGTGTTTGATCAATTATCGACTCATCTTACTGCTGAGGAAAAGAATTGGTTGGCAGACAAGTGTCAGGCGATTTAATCCAAAAAGAATAACAACAGTGGTTATCCGCTGCGCACAACACGAAGTTGTCAACATAAACGGTCCCCCAATACTTAGGCAGAAAAGTTGGGGGACCGTTTTTTTAATCGGTTTTTTTCAAAATCTCATAAATGGATTCTTTTCCAAAAGGTTTCAGAATGAAACCGCTTATAAAAGGGTAATTTGCCAGTTGCTCCTGATCGTTTTTGCTCGTGGAGGAACTGACGATAAAAATCTTGGTTTGCTTGATGAAATCGGTCCGGTTTTCAAGTACATCCATTAACTCCCAACCAGTCATAAATGGCATATTGATATCCACAAAGAGTATTGCTGGCATCAACGACTGGCTGATGTCATTGTTCTCCAAATAATCCAATGCATCCAGTGCATTTTTGAAAGAATGAAAGTCAATTTCATATTCGGTAAATCCCTGTAGCATATGGGCGAAAATAGTCCGTAAAATGGCATTATCATCAATGAGAATGATCGTTCTTTTGGTTTCAGGAGTCATGGTCTTTTTGATTAATAATTGTTTTCATCGTGTCAATAACCCTCATCTTGGTTTTGATTGACAGCGCAGTTTTTCTTTCACTCTTTTATATATGAGATCACGCTGTCCAGGATTGTAGCAGTTATTTTCTGCTTCAGGATTGAACGCTGATTTTTTTATTATAGCTGTATCAGCGGATCTGTATATGCTTTTTCTAAAAATTTGACATAAAAGGTGCTACCCGAATCGATTTTACTTTGTACATCGATTTTTCCACCCAATGATTCGATCTGATATCTAATGAGAAACAATCCGACACCTTTACTCTCAAATCCACGGTGAAAAACCTTTTTGAACATAAACAGCTCCGATTTGTATTTTGGCAGGTTAATGCCCAGCCCGTTGTCTCTAACCGTTAATAACGTTCCTTCTTGTTCCTGATGTGTATGTATTTCGATCTTAGGGGCTCGGTCTGTCGCTGTAAATCGGAGCGCATTACTGATGAGGTTGCTGAAAATACTTTCCAGATAAATCTTAGGATAATAGATGTCTTTTACATTGAATTCGATGGAAATAGTTGCATTTTTTTGCTGTATTTCTTCCATAAATTGCTGCTGCACTTTTTTGAATATATCTAAAAAATTACATTGTTCATAAATCAGTGAATTGTTTGATTTAATATCAAGTATTCCGTCCAAATTATGTAACGTTTCAGTCAGATCGTCACTGCTCGTATGCAGCAGGTTCACAAAATCAGCCTTTATTTTTTCATCATGTGTTAACTTAATTTCAGCAATAAGCATCTGTATATTGCTGAGTGGGCCTTTTAGATCATGAGCAAGTATGTTCGCAAATTCTTCCAGTTGCCGTATTTTGGTTTCAAGATCTATTTTGACTAAATCCGATTCAATTTTTTGCCGTTTTAGGATTTCGATATTCTTTTTTGATTCAGAAATATCCTGCACCTGGACGATGAGAAATTGTGCGGTATTGGTATTATCAAAAACTGCCGCAACCGTTACAGAACACCATACAAAATGTCCTAATTTATGTATATAGCGTTTTTGAAGTGTAAATGCGTCGATTTCACCCCTGACAAGTTTTTCTCTAAGTTCAACATCTTTGTTTATATCGTCGGGGTGCGTTCTATCAGTAAACTTGGTTTTCGACATTTCTTCGTGAGAATAACCAAGAATTTTGGTTAACATATTATTGGATTCTATGGAGTAGCCTTCGAGACTCGTCAATGAAATTCCCAGACCTGATAAATAAAATGCTTGATTAAACTTGTGTTCATTGAATTTACTTTTTTCATTGGACTCGACTTGTTTTGTAATGTCGGAAATAACCAGGGCTACCCGGTTCTGAGCCCTATGTATAGGTTTAATCTGTAAACGATACCATTTGTCCTTGTGCTCGTTTAAATTGGATTGAAAATCCATCTTAAGTTCGCGGTCCAATTTTAATGAATTTTGTATCAATTGGACAGTGGGTACAGCAAGATCCGGCGGAAAGAGTTCTGTGAGACTCTTGTTTAGAAATTCTTCGGGACTGTAGAACAAGAGATCTGGATTGTTGGTCCAGTAGTTTTTAAATACACCAGCATCGGTTACTTCAAATACGAGATCATTCAATGAGGCAACAAGCAATTGAAGTTGGTGTTGTTTATCTTCCAGGACGCGGTTTTTATTGACCAATTTCGATACATCCATAAATGAAATTAAAAGACCTTTTTTATTGTCTTTTATCATAACATGAACATCGAATTGATACCATTTAAACTCTTGATCCTTTTTTCTTCCTAGGATAATTTCATTTTGGTCTTGGTTTTTGGAAAGAGCTGTAAAAAATGGCGTTTCTGTAGGCGACAATACCGAAAGATCATCTGCTGTGTAAAACGTTATTAATTCCTGTATTTTGTAGCTATCTGCCGTACTATCGAAGTCTAAAAGTTCTTGAGCCCTTTTGTTGAATAGTAGAATAGTGCCATCATCTGTGGTCGTGATTGTTCCCTCCAACCTTGTATTTACAGTTTGATCAAAAAGCATAGATAAAGAGTCCCGCTGCTGATGCATTATTCAACCATATTTAGGGTTAATTTTCTCATTTAAAAGTATAAGCAACTCATTGAGTACTTAATTTGCAAAATTGGTAACTTTTACCCCAAAATAATAAATAAATATTAAAATATGTAACTTTTTATATAAAATACTAGCAGGTATATTGTTATGTATGCATAACAATATACCTACTAGTATTTTACCTCTTCTGTGCCTAAGACCTTCTGTCTAATTCTTAATTTTTTCTAGCCACATCCAGTTGAACCAAAGTGGTTGTACTTGTTTACTATTAAAGGTTATGATATACTTTCCGGGCTTATCGAATTTAAATTTGCCGATGCGGTTTTCGACAAATTCTTCTGTATAATTGTTTTCATTGGGCTCGACCACCATTTTGTTGGTCGAAGCAAAACTTCCTTCCAACCGCTGATTGGTCGTACTGACTTCAAAAACACTGTTTTCTTTATTGGGATTATGCGCTGAAAAATCGAGTGAGTAGATGCCCGCTTCAGGGATGGTTACCTCCCAATCGATCTTCGTATCCCCCGTCAGGATCGCATGCGTTGGGTTTTTGCCGTTATAGCGTACAATTTTGAGTCCTTGGTTGAGGCTATTGGTTGATTTCAATGAAAAGCCACCAAAGGTTGATTCTGGGACCGTATTTTTGTCTAGTTCCACCGGCCCATTAAAGGTTAATTTAACTTCTGAAACATAATGATCCGGCTGCGCGTCAGGCAATTGGATATGGATTAAACTGAGACTTTGATCAAATTTTAGTGCCGTTGATACACTTCCCTTCATCAGGGAAACCTGTTCTGGTGTCGATTTGATTCCTGTAATCCGAAGTGTATGGTCTAAGGGCCAATTAAAGACGTGTGCATACACGAGTGTTTTTTGCCCTTCCTTTTTAGTTGTCAGGTAACCCCAATCGAACTGGTTGTTTTTTAGATCAAGGCCGGTGCTGCCGTAGATGCCCTCTCCGTATGTGTTTAGCCAATTTCCGACTTCGTGCAGACGACTGACACTTTCGTAGGGCACTGTTCCATTGGCACGTGGCCCGATATTTAAGGTGAACCCGCCGTTGAGACTTACATTGGAGATTAAGGACTGGAAAATTTGACTGGTTGACTTCCACTCATTTTCCTGACCATTGTAACCCCAAGAATGGGCAATTGTTCCAGGGGTTTCCCAGGGATGGTTAATGTAATTGCTACCAAATTGGTTGTCACCTAATGTTTCGAAATCCACATTTTCAGCATCCGTAGGAAGACCTAGACGTGAATTAATCAAGCAATTAGGTTGTAGTTCACGGATAAGTTTGACAACCTGAAGTAATTGTTCTTTTTTAATAATAGATTTTTGATAAGGGATCCACATGTCGAACCATATCAAGGCAATGTCGCCATAATTGGTCATCAGTTCGCGCAGTTGAGGGATGACTTTTTCTTGCCAATATTGATTGTATTGGGCATCGGTAACATGTCCCGACAGCTCCTGTTGATGGTTCCAGCCGTATGGATGTTCCCAGTCAATCCAATGTGAATAATAAAAACCCAATTTCATACCGTGCTTTCTACAGGCTACTGCAATATCTTTGATGACATCCCGATTGGAACCACTCAATTGTGGAAGGCTATAATGACCAACTTTTGTGTCCCAAAGAGCAACACCATCGTGATGTTTGGCGGTGATGATAATGTATTTCATCCCAGCTTCTTTTGCTAGAAGAACCCATTGCTCAGGATCTATTTTACTCCAGTCGAAACGTTTTGCCAAGGTACCGTATTCTTCTTTGGAGACGCGGTTGCGATATCTTAACCACTCGGCATAGTTATTCATATAACGCAAAGGTTCGCCCTTCCACATGCCTTCAGCTGCACTGTACAGCCCCCAATGAATGAACATGCCAAAGCGGGCATCTTTAAACCATGAGGCTTTTTCAGAAGTTTGTGCAAATAGTTTGGCTGAAATACTGAATAGCAATAATGACAGAATCAGTAGTCGCTTGATTGATGGTATCATAAAGGTTGTTCTGTTTTTTGACTTACAAGATAGGCAAAAAATCGAATATCGATCCTTAAATTGGGTTTTGAAGTGGCTGTGAAGGATAAAATGTCGTCTGTAAAAAAGAGAAAACCCCTCGTATTTAAACGAAGGGTCTTTGTTTAGTATGAAGCTTTAACGCGATTATTTCAAGTTAAAGGCCTGGATAATCTTTTTAAAAACTGCTGTATTGTTGTAGATGCCAATAAAATTTTGCGCACCTGGTCCATAAGCAAAGACAGGTACCATAATATTGGTATGGTCATCGCTACTGAAATTGCCCCTAACAGTTCCCTTTTTATAATTGGCATCCAACAGGGAAAGTCCGCCAGTTTCGTGATCTGCAGTGACAATGACGAGTGTTTCACCATCTTGGTCCGCAAATTTTAGGGCTTCCCCGACAAGCCGATCAAAGTCATGTTGTTCGGTAACAACATAGGGAAGATCGTTGGCATGGGCTCCATAGTCAATTTGTGCACCCTCGGCCATGATAAAGAAGCCATTTTTATTTTTAGACAAAAGCTCAATCGTTTTTGAGAGGGAAGTTTTTAGCATTTCTCCCCGTCCATCGAGTATTCTTCTTGTCGCAGAATCCGCCAGGAGTACGAGCTGTTTGCCTGATGTCGCTTTTTCAAAATCACTTAAATTTTGCTGAAGCTGATAACCTTTTGCCGTCAGTTGCTTCATCAGCGTGTTATCCTTGTTGTTGAGGAAGCTTTCGCGACGGGATCCAACGAGAATATCCACATGGCTATTTTTGAAATCTGCCGCAATTTCCTGTGACATGGTCCGATCGATCTGATGTGCGTAAAATGCAGCCGGAGTGGCATCTGTAATATCTCCCGCACTGATTATACCGCTTTTGATCCCGTGTTGAGCAAGTGTATCAGGAATAGCGCTCAACAATTTACCGTCTGCATCCACGCCAATGTAACGGTTATTGGTTTTATGTCCAGTAGCCAAAGCTGTCCCACCCGCAGCGGAGTCTGTAAAATCCGAGTTGGATGCTTCGGTGCGCGAAAGACCAATATGTTTCATATTGATGATATTGGACTGACCAAAATTGGCACTTAAACCTGCTTGTATTTGGGCTAAGCCCATTCCATCACCAATGAGTAAAATAACATTCTTGACCTTGCTCGTTGCACCATCATTTTTATAGGTTGGCTGATAGGGAATGTAGGCCTTTGGATTTGCGTATTCGACTTTAGCGTTGTTTAAATAGAAATTCTTAAGTGCAGTAGGGTGGTCTGTATTGATCCAGTCTACCCCCATGTGACCAAGCTCTTTCCAACTATTGGGACTATCTTTCGTAGCCCAAAAACGAAAGGGTTTACCTAATTTATGCGCTTTGTCTATTACAGATTTCATCTTTTCAAGGTCGGGCGGAGTGGGAGTTCCTTTGCCATTCCAGACAGAATACTGCTTAATATCCTGACTGATCATCCCAATATGTTTGAGCTGTGCCGGCGTATAGTCTTTTTCCGGCCTACCATCAAAATAAATCATCGATGGATAATTGTCGAACTTTTCGGGCGGTGGGATTTCACCGCTGACGACAATTTTAATGGCGGAAGGATTTTTCTGCTGGTCGAATACAGATTCGTTGCCCTTCAAATCGGCTAACAATTTAGACAATACCTGTTCGTAATTTTCCTTAATATCAATCACAAGCTGCAAGGTTTGCTCAGGTTTGGCATAAGGTTTATTGCCGTTCTCCTTAAAGAAAGCAATTAAAGGGTCGATGTAAAGTTTTTTCAACGTCTTCCCTGGTTTGATTTCGCTGCTTTCATGGGCAACGTAAAGCTCCCCATTGCGGTAGAAGACGTCCGCTTCGATAGAGCCCATTCCAGCATAGTAAGCCTCCAACAGCGGGATTTGTTGTTTGTAATCATTGTGGCTATGACCTGCATTGGCAGTCAGTTTCTGTTGTGCAGAAACTGACTGAATGCTTAGGCCGGCAAATAACAGCCACATTAATTTAGTGTTTTTTACCATCCTGCGTTTTGTTTAATGACACCGGAACTGTTGTCGATCTCGCGTTGTGGAACAGCCCAGACATCATGTACTTGCGGATTGAAATTTCTAGCCGGCCAAATTACAGCACCATCAAAATCGTGTAGCGGTTTGGCATAGGTAGCTTGCGCATCGCCCCATCTGACCAAATCGCGGTGACGGTCTGCCCATTCACCAGCAAGCTCATTGCGGCGCTCACGTTTTAGGTCTACGAGGGTCATTCCGCTTTTTGCGATTAAACCAGCTCTTTTTCTAATTTTATTTAATTCGGTATCACCAGCACCAGCGCCATTTAAATTAATGGCTGTCTCAGCTTTAATCAATAATACTTCGGCATAACGCATCAAGGGTACATTGAGGTCTGTAGTGCCGTTGTCACCATTTGGATTGACATGTGTTGGAATAGGGTTGGCATATGAAAATGGTTCCATGTACTTTTTGAACTGATAGTTCGAAGTCGCGCCACCGTCTTTAGTAAATGTACGTTCTGCGCCAAAAAACTGGAATTTGTCTCCTGGTTTCAAGATTGTTGCTTCACGGCGTAGATCGCCAGATTCAAAAGAATCATACAGTTCTTTTGTCGGTAGATAATAGCCCCAGCCATTGTAGATTCCCCAGGCCTTGTTGGTGAGCATAACTCCAGGAAGCTTACTTCCCCATCCAGTACCGCCACCATTTGGCGTACAGACTACCGACCAGATATATTCTTTGGACCAGTTGTTGGCAGCTTTAAACACATCGACAAAATTAGGCAGTAAATCATGTTTGCCCGAATTGATCACCATATCTGCATATTTGGCCGCATTGGTATAGTCCTTTTTGTACAGGTATACTTTTGATAAATAGGCCCATGCCGCAGTTTTGTGCGCTTTACCGTAATCTGAGGTATTCATGTCTGAGAAATAGGGAAGGTTCTCCGCAGCTTTTAGAAATAAAGAAGCAATGTAATCATAGTTCTCGTTGACATTGTTAGCACGGGGTACGGGTACGGTTGCATCAGTTTCAGGTTTAACGATCGGAATTCCAGCTTTGTCATTACCATAGTTTGCAGCCAATTGAAAATAAACCAGACCTGCATTGAAATAGGCATCGCCAATGATCTGTTTTTTTCGCGCTTCATCCATGGTTATATTGGGAACATTGATAATAATATCGTTAGCTCTTTTTATAATCGCATAGCGCATGCTCCATTGCGATTCTGTATAACCGCCACCGATGTAATTGCGGTTGAAATTTTTGATATTATCGGCTTCCGGTTTGTTACGTCCGGTCACCATGTCGTCACTGGCATTAATAAACCAGAACATTCCACGGCCATAATAATCCTCTTCGTTGTACTTTTCATACATACCAGCTTCTGCTTTGATCGCATCTTGTTCCGTTTTCCAGAAATTCTGTGCAGACGGGGAGCCCTCTGGCGTTATATCTAACTGTTTGTTGCACGATGCAAAAAATGCTAGTGCAGCTATTGCAAGGTATTTTATATTCGTTTTCATTTTTTTTTATTTTTTAGGGCTGATAAGTATAACTCATCTGCATTGTTTTAAGATTAGAAATTGACATTTAAACCGACAATAAAGCTTCGGGCTTGTGGATAACGGCCGACATCAAGACCATTGTTATCCATCCCAATTTCTGGGTCAAAACCTGTATATTTTGTAATGGTGAACAGATTATTGGCTGTTGCATAAATGCGTACGTTACCCGTCTTAAATTTGCTTGCAATTGATTTTGGTAAAGTGTAGCCTAATGTAACGTTACGAATGCGGAGGTAAGAACCGTTTTCAATGTAAAAATCGGATGCATTGAAGTTTCCGTTCGCATCTGAGGTGGAAATGATTGGCACTTTACCATTTGGATTTTCTGGAGACCAGGCGTCCAAAATACCCGTTAACTTATTGTAAGAAGGGCCACTTGCACTATACGTTGTTCTTTTGATAGCGTTGAAAAGCTTGTTGCCTTGAACGCCCTGAGCAAAAATATTGAAATCAAAATCTTTATAATTCGCATTAAAGCTCAATCCATAGGAGAAATCCGGGTATGCACTGCCCGCAAAATAACGATCTTCAGGTCCGATTGAACCATTGCCATCGATGTCTACAAATTTGAAATCTCCTGCTTTTGCATTCGGCTGAATTTTTTGTCCATTGGCGTTTTTGTAATTATCAGCTTCGGCCTGACTCTGGAAGATACCATCTGTTTTGAGCACATAGTAGCTGTAGAGCGGTTGACCGACGGTAATAGAGAGCGGAGCCAATTCATTTCTGAAATTAGTACCCACAGCAATGGTGTTCAAGCCCGGTGCTAATTCTTCAACCTTGTTGTTTAATTTGGTTAAGGTTGCATTGATGGAATATGTAAAGTCGGAATTTCTTGAACTATTATAGGTCAATCCTAGCTCGATACCTCTGTCTTTGACTAAACCCGCGTTGATCGTTTGACTATTTAAGCCTGCTGTACCTGGTAGTGAACGGGTTAAGATCATTTTATTTGTTTCCTTAATAAAATAATCGGCGACTAAGTTAAAATGGTTGAAAATTCCCAAATCTAAACCTATATTAGTCTGTTTACTTTCAGCCCAAGTGAGGTTCTTGTTGGCCAGAATCGTTTGTACGTATCCTTTTTGTAAGGTCGGTGTTTGACCGAAATAACTTTGTGTCGATGCTAGTAGCGGGTTGACAGCTGCAGCTGACAAACTACCGAGATTACCTAAAATACCATAGCTACCGCGTAATTTTAATTGATCTAACCAGGTTGCTGATTTTAAAAACTCTTCTTTACTAATTACCCATCCTGCTGAAGCAGAAGCGTAGTTTTTAAATCTATTTTCTTTTGTTAACATGGATGAACCATCTCGTCTACCAATCAACGATAGTAAATACTTGTCGTTATAACTGTAGTTTGCTCTTAAGAATAGCGATGATATTGCCGTTGAAGCATAGCCACTTTCCGAAGGTTGAATAGTTTTCGCATTTGTTAAATAACGATATTGTTTGGACTCATCGTCAAAACCTGCTCCGGAAGTATATAGATAGGTGTTCTTTGTTTTTTGAAAGGTATAACCACCGGTTAGGTCAAGTTGATGCTTGTCAAAAGAAGTTTTGTAATTTAAAACTTGTTCTGCAAGGATATCATTTGCATCATCAGCTCGTTCAACTAGACTATTGCTCAAAACCGGTTTACCTATTTCAGGACGTCTTGGTGTAAAGCTTTTAAATCGAGCATTCGATTTAGTAATACTTAAGTTGGATCTGAATGTTAAGCCTTTTGCCAATTGGATGCTCGCATAAGGATTGACAACAAGGACATTGACCGGATTGTTGATGTCGATGCGCATCAGTTCGGCAACAGGGTTAATGATATCACCGTAATCGCCCGGGAATGGCCCTGGTAGACCGGCAAAGCTGCCATCAGCATTGTAAGAGGTTCCATTGGTTGGATAATAGATGGCCGATAATAGCGCTCCTGTATAATCGCTGCTCGTATTGGCACCATTTCCATTGGTACTGCTGTAGGATAAGTTTTCACCAACTTTCAACCAGGGGGTAAGTTGATGTTCTGAATTTATACGGAAGTTATAACGCTTGGTTTTCGTATTTAGGACAATACCTTCGGCGTTGCGGTAATTGAAACTGAAGTAAAAACTAGATTTTTCGCTACCACCATTAATTGCAGCATTGTAATCCTGTAGTGCTGCATTTCTAAAAACTTCATCCATCCAGTTTGTTTTGGTCACTAGACCCTCCGGGTATTTGGTCGGATCAAAAGCAGGTAGGATGGTCGTTCCACCATTTTTTGCAGCTGTTGCAGCGACTTCGGCACGTTGTTCGGCATTTAGCGGCTGTAATTTTCGCCAAGCGCTTTGTTGGCCTAACTTGGCATCAACGCTAATTTGCATCTGCCCTTTTTTTCCTTTTTTAGTGGTGATCAACACCACACCACCAGAAGCTCTGGCACCATAGATTGCTGCAGAAGCATCCTTTAATACAGAAATAGACTCAATGTCGTTGGGATTTAATTGTGGCGTACCTAGGAAAATGGAACCATCAATAACATAGAGTACACTTTCACCATTTATACCACCAGCACCGCGGATATTGATACGGGGTGAAGCAGTTGGGTCACCACCTTCGTTTGTGACAATAACACCTGGCGATTTTCCGGCCAATACTTCGCCAACGCTGTTGACAGACCTAGACGATAATTTGTCAAGTGAAACCAAGCTTACAGCGCCCGTTAATGTCTCTTTTTTCTGCGTTCCATAACCAACAACAACAACTTCGGATAGGGTCGAACGTTCTTCGCTTAGCGTTACATTAATAACTTCATTTTCGCCAACTGCGACTTCCTTGGAATGGAATCCGACCATCGAAAAAGAAAGTACAGCTTGCGGTCCTGCCTCGATTCGGAAGGCTCCTTTTGTATCTGTTGTCGTTCCAACCTGCGTACCAACTACTTTTACAGAAACACCTGCGATTGCAGTTCCCAATGTGTCCCGTACAAAACCTGTCACGATACGATCTGCCTTCATGTTTGCTTGTGTGTTCAAGATCACATAGTCCTCTTTTTCCACCGCATTGATTCCAAGCTTATTCAAAAGAGAGCGAACTGGTTCAGTTTTAAAACTGCCGCTTAAGACCGTGTTACGTTCTTGCAATAGATCAGGATTGTAAACAAAATGAAGGCCTGAAAGACTCTCGATTTTGTGTAGAATCACATCGAGTTTCTCGCCCTTGCTTATTTTGATGTTTACACTGCTTTTGTCCAGACGTTGGGCCATGCTTGGGGAGGCCATCAATGAACTGCAGAATACCGAAGTAATCGAAAATGCGATGCAGGGATACTTCATGATCCGATAAAAAGAGAATTCTCTTTTGAATGCAGGTGTTTTCATTTTTTTGTAATGATTAGGTAATGAATTACGCATGGTGACTAAGATGTTTTAGGTAAATTTTTAGACATTATTTGTGGACTTTAAATATTTTATCCTTTTCAATCGTACTGTACTTGAGGTGATGTAGGCTGCAGATGATATCCAGTATTTCTGCCGGATTTTGTGTGCTATTGAATGTGGCTGTTGTTTTTAAAGGCGAAAGTGAAGTGTCTTTTAAGATAATTTCGATGTTGTAGACATATTCCAGTCTTTTTACCACCTCCTTAAGTGGTGTTCCATCAAACGCAATGGCTACGGCTGTATTTTTTTCTACTAGGTTGCGCGATGATTGTTTGGTCTCTTTATCATAGCGTAGACTTTGGTTTTTGGTTAATATGCCGAGGATCTTATCATTTTGCTCCACAGCAACCTTACCCGTAGCGACGGTGACTTCGACTTGATCGGAAGCCTGATAAGCTTTTATCCGAAAAGAGGTTCCTAATACTTTAACTGCTAGCTTCGATGCAAGCTGTACCTGAAATGGATGCTTCTCGTCGTGGGCAATGTCAAAGAAGGCTTCCCCCTCAGTAAGTGCTATTTCACGGATATTGCCCTTGAATTTACTTGGATAGCTGATTTTTGAAGATGGTTCGAGGATAATTTCCGAACCATCTGCCAAGACAATCTTTTTATGTTCCCCTGCAAGGGTTGTTGTGACGATCTGCGCAGATGCTGTGATAGGTTGATTATTTACTTTCCAATAAAGAAGTCCTATGGAAGCAATCATTAAAATAGCGGCTGCTATTTTGAATACAGGTGAATACAGCCGGGAAGGTGGTTTACTTCCCTTTTCTGAAATACTGGACTGAATATTGGCCAATAATTGTTCGCGCAGTACAGCTTTTCGTTCCTGCGGAACTTTTTTTGCAGCGTTATCCAGTTGGGCGTACCAATCTTCGACTTGCTTAATCTCGGCGGCGGTAGCCTCTCCATTTAAATATTTTTGCAGTAACTGCTTTGCTTTTTCTTCCCTCATTTGAATACATGTCACTTCAAATGGGAAATGGTACTAGTCGAAAATATTAGGAGTATATTAAATTATTGTTAACACTCAAAAAAAATGGAGGAACTACCTAAGAGAGGCTTTTTTTGAGCAGTTTCATGGCCGAGGTAATTTGGTTCTTGACAGTTTGTACGGAGACATTTAGCTCGCTCGCAATTTCCTTGATAGACTTTTCTTGCTTTCGGCTCATGGTGACGACCAGTCGCATACGTTCGGGAAGCAGCATCAAAGCTTCTTCAACTTTTTGCTGCGCGTCTTTTAGGATCAGTAGGTCGTCCGCTGAATCCGCATATCGTTGGTTCATTAAAGTCGCTAGTTCGGCTTTATGTCCATCTTTAACTGTCGTATTCCGAAAATAGTTGATTACTTTGAATTTGACAGCCCCATGTAGATAGGCTGCAAGACCACCAGATATGATGACCTGCTCACGGTGTTCCCACAGCGAAATGAAGATTTCCTGGGTAATGTCCTGAGCCACATTTTCGTCGCCTATTTTCTTAAAAGCTGCATCAAATATGGCTTCCCAGTACAGATTAAAAATCTGTTCCATGGCAAAGTGGTCACCTTGCTTTAATGATGCTATCAATAATTCGCTCACAAGATCAGTTTTAATTGGACAAAGCTAATAACTCAGTATTCCTTTAAAGTTAATAAATCTTAAAGAGTATATTTTGTCTGTTATAAATTAATCTTGGTAATTTTTGCTGAGATTGAGCGGTATATTTTTATTCTTTATATTCCTTGCCCGTAGCAATGTCAATAAAATAGCCGTCGTCCCGATTGCACTCATTTTTATATTGTACCCACCCGTTGGGATTGATGGTCATGTAGCTTTTGTTGCCGATTCGTTGTTTTGTCTTGTTGTTGTATAAAGTATAGCGACCATCTTTATGCTCCTGTAATGCAAAGATTTGTCGTTTACCATCTAAGGTTTCAATATGTTCGAAATCGGGGTTTATATCCCAAGTCTTTGTACTTGAATTCCATAGGCCTTTTGTAGGTTCTAGATCACCTCGTTTTACATCAATTAAATAAAGATCTTCTGATGAATCGATGTACTTTATTTTTCCGGTCTTCCAATTCTTTTCCAGGGCATTCGAGGTGAGTAACATGTGTTTGTCTGGCCAGACCAAATTACCCACCTGATCCAGGATATAGAAGTTCGGGGCTTTGATGGTGTCCAATAAGTTGCCATCTTTATCCATATATAACCAATCATAAGCCCAGATGGCATGATCGTAGTTAAATCTGCCTAGAATAAAATAGGGCGAATTAGTCACCGAATAAACTAAGGATATTTCTTTTAGAAAGGCAATCTGTGTCGCATTGGCTTGTCTAATTTGTTTTGGAAAAGCTTTGTCGTATTGTGGAAAGGCATATATGCTGCCTGTATTATTGTCCTTTAGTAGTTTGGGGATTGCTGGGCTGTAGCGCTCCTGATTGATAGAATCGAGCTGTATGGCCTCATTTTTCCAAAGAAGGTCTATTTTGTCTATGCCTGTCAAAGCGGATAAAACCGGTTTTTTGCTTCGGATATCAAGGATGGTAAAACTGTTTGCTGATGCTGGAATATAACGTCCGTTTTCCAAGGGCATTTCAATGTGTTCTTCTATTTTCTTAAGTTTTTGATCTTTTAGCAGATACAGGTTCCCATTGAGGATCAGATGCTTGTCGTTTAAGGGGTAAGTTGCAAGGTTATATTCGTTCTCATCGTAAGGAATATCTTTTTTCAGCAGAATCTGATTACTTTCCAATACCCGTATTTCAAGCTTGACATAAGTAGCTGTTTTCTTGATATAACTGCTTAGGATATTCCAGTCCCATTTCCAGAAGGGCAATTTCTTTTCATATTCCTGGCGTTTCATCAGAAGAGTCAGCTGCTTGAGGTCTAAGAGCTGTAAATCTGTGTCGGAATAATGTTCGATAAATTCACCTTCGCTGTTAATGATCCCCGTTTGATCCTTTTCATTGGCTACCAGTGCATATCCTGTGGACGTGAAAGGCTGAGCCCAATGGAACTCTTGGGATAGCTTCTTCTGGAATGCGCTGTCGACATAGACAAACTGCTTGTTTTTGGTTTGATAGGGAATCCATTTAACCCGGTCATTTTTTGTGATTATGGCGGATTCCTGTGCACATGCTGTGATACATAGCATAGTTGTTATACTTAGCAATAATGATTTGATCATCCTTTTTTCAATTAATTGAACCTGGTTGTTTGCAGCTCTCATGTTGTTGCAGTTGCTCGTGTTGATTGAGTCCGAATTGCAAATCGTACACGCTCTGAACCCCCTTGGTTTAGAAACTAAAGTAGTGGAAAACAGGCTTTGGAAAAATAGCCGATTTCAGTGATTATCTTGATTATTCAAAAGGAATGTAATTTTTCTTTTGCTGGACTCATAGTTATATCATCCAAGGATGTCAATATTGCGTATGCTTTTTTCTTTGAGCCGATTAATTTGGCTAATCGGCTCAAATTTTGTTTATATTTGAGCCGATTATAAGTTTAAATCGGCTCAAATTATGTATAACTGGCAATATAAAGAGTGGCCTAATTTCATTTATAGGCTTGAAGAGATTCAACCCATAGCGGTTGCATTTGCGCAAGAAATGGGGGCAATACATGGTTTATTAACAGGACTGAATGAAGAACTAAAACAGGAAGCATTTGTAGAGGTAATTATATCTGAAGCTATGAAAACCTCGGAAATTGAGGGAGAATATATGAGTCGAGAAGATTTAATGTCTTCAATTAAGAGAAATCTCGGTATTCAGGGCGATGTTGTTGTTCGTGATCGCAGAGTTGCAGGGATTGCAAAATTAATGACAATAATAAGAGATAGTGCCAATATTGAACTGACTCTCGATGTTATACTGAGATGGCATGCTATATTAATGGCGGGGTTTCCTCAAGTTAACGCTGGAAAGTGGCGTGTGGTGGAGGAGCCTATGCAGATAATTTCAGGTTCATATGGCAAAGAAACCGTTCACTATGAAGCTCCCCCGTCTGCTAACGTTCCAAAAGAGATGGAGCAAATGATTAACTGGTTTAACTCATACGAAGTTAAGGAGTCAGAATATATAATTGCTGCATTGGTCAAGACGGCTATCATTCATCTTTACTTTGAGTCAATTCATCCTTTTGAGGATGGCAATGGGCGAATAGGCAGAGCATTGGCCGAATATACGCTGTCGCACACATTAAAGTCTCCAGTCCTGTTGTCGATATCAAAAACTATTGAGAAAAACAAACAAGTTTATTACGATAATTTAAAAATTGCGCAGGCTAGTTTAGATATTACAGGGTGGATTAGCTACTTTACCAAAGTAATTTTTGAGGCACAAAAGGAAACCAGAGAGCTCATTGAGTTTACTGTAAGAAAAGCAAAATTTTTTGATAGAAACCGTGATCTATTGAATGATAGGCAAATGAAGGTTATCAATCGGATGCTCGAGCAGGGAATTGAAGGTTTTATTGGCGGGATGACTGCAAAAAAATATATTTCTATTACACGGACCTCAAAAGCTACTGCGACTAGGGATCTGCAAAGGTTGCAGGAACTGGGGATAGTTGAACAGTTGGGACATGGGAGATCTGTACGGTACGAACTCATACTTTCTTAACCCCGGGCATAAAGTCCTCGGTGCTTCTATTACTTTTTAGTAACCGGAACCAATAGGACCTGTCCTTTATTGGTTTGATACCAATATCTGTTGCCAAGGTCATCTTCGAAATCATAGTTCACCCGGGATTTATCAACCTTTTTGAAACTTTTTACATCTGGTCCGTTGAATATTTTATTGCCAATGAAAATATGTTTGGCATCCTTGGCGACGGCAAACTTGAGGACCTCAAAAGTCTTTGGATCTGCTTCTGAAAATATCTGTTGCTCATAATAGACATGATTTTTGTCGCGTGACCAGCGGGCTTTTCCGTTTGCTCCTTCCAATAGCTCGAAGCTATCTGCATCAACCTCTGAGTATCCAAATTTCTTACCCGAGATAATCACCAATTGGTCAATGATTACCATTTTCTCATTGAGGAATTTTATGTTGTTTGACGAAGGGAGTTCGATTTCCAGTATACCGATGCCTTGATAAGGCTCGTAGTAAAGCAGTGTATGGTTATCCAGTAGTACATATGCCGTATTGAGAGCCTTAACGTGAGCTGTTTTATAGTGGAGCGAAAGAATACCTTTGTTGGTGACTACCGAAAGCTGATTTTTATCTTTTACAAAGTTGTTGTTGACAACGCTGAAAGTCGCATAGTCGACGTGAAGGGGTTGATACTTATAAAAGTAATGTGCTTTGTCTTTAGCTAGTGCCGGCAGTTGATCATATAACGTCGTAAAAGTTGCCGGATCGGCTCCATCAATAATGGTGAGCTGGTTTTGGCTGCAATCGGAAGTAGCCGAAGCAAAACCTTCAAACTTGAATACGTGTTGTTGATCGACAGGAATCCTGTTTTTCAGTTGAAAGGTCTTTACGTCGACGAGTTGTTGGGGGCAGCCCATGAAATAGAGGTGATCTTTATCGCGGGCATAGACATCTTTAATCACTGAAAAACTAGCTACATCGGCAACGGTCTTTCTCGACCCTCTTTCAAAACCATTGCCGCCCGGTATAAAATAAATCGCGCCGTTCTTTTTATAGTAGTCTTCAGATAAAGGACTGACCTGCTCCTTGCAGGAAAGGAGTAGACTTATCAAAGCACTTAGGATTCCCATTTTTAAACTACTGTTCATAACTGTAAATGCTATGTTCTATAGCAATTATTAAAGATCTATTCCGCTAAAGATAACGGAAATATATAAGTAATCTGTCGATTGTTTACAATTCGCTTCTCGCTATTTATAATTCGTGTATTTAAAGCTCTATTGGATTTACTTATTGGCTATTTTTAAACATACACAAGTGAAATCTAAAAAAATAATTTGTTTTTAAATTGTTAATTTATATATTTGTATATATTAACTATATAATTGTATTGTTATTGTTTTTCTTGTAATTGAATTACAAAGTGTTTTAGTTATCAAATTACCAGCGGTAGCTCATCACTTTTTCACGAAATGAAAGTTTCGATACATTTTTAATTGTGGTGCTGGTATTTCCTAAAAAGCCAAGGGGCGAACGTCTATCTAATAAAACGTGTTGACCCTATGTAGTCTCCTTGGATATTATACTATCTTTTTTACAAATTAAGTATTGATTATTTGCAATAATGGTCTTTAACAGTTTGATCTGTTGGTCTGTTTTATTGCGCCGATTTTTTAACCTTAAATCATTTAGTATGGAAATTAATAGCCAATTAATTATTGATCGGCTTTCCCAGCGTATGGATCTCGATCGTGCCTATGTCGTTAAATATCAATTTCTCGATCAGGAATCGCATCATTTAGTTTTAGCGCTTAAACCCGTGAGTGGACTTTCACACAAAGTGCTAAAACCTATTGTGGAATTGTGCTTGATGGATCAGGAGAACATTTCATTTGAATTGATTTTTGCGCCAGAATTGAAGAATAAAATAAAGCTTGGGAGCTTATTTTATTGTTATGCGATCTTGCCTCAGCATGAGATTTTTAGTAGTACACGAAGTAGTTCTCTCATCATTAAAGGTAAGGAAATACGTGGCATATTGGATCTCTCGGAAAAGTATTATGAGAAGGCGACTGCTGTATCCGCGGAGTTTTTACAGGGAGCACAAACATTTGCAGAAATAGCCAATTATCCGCGTGCCTTATTTATGGTTCACCAAAGTTTGGAAAGTCATCTGAAACTGCTTCAAGTAATGGTAGAAGGTAAGGGAAATAATGTACATAGTCTTGACAGTCGAATTCGGAGCCTGCATACGCATTTTCCGATGTTCAAATCGGTCTTTATGGGAGAGGCAGACGAAGATAAGATGCGTTTTGCATTACTGGATAATTCTTTTAATGCCGTTAATCAAAATAGAGACCTGGATATTTCAACCGTAGATGCTTCGCAACTATATGATCGTTGTCTCGTATTGCAGGCTGCAATAGAAAAGTTGTTCCGCTACTTTACGGAAGCCTTGCAGGCCGTATACGATGCGCTTGTGGCCGCAGAGGGCGCTGCTCAAGCGGCGCTAGAAAAGAGCAAGTTGGCTAAAATGAAGGAACAAGAGCAAGTTGAAGCTGGTGCAGACTTTCATAGTTTCCCTTGGCCAGCGCAATATCAGAGCGATGTACAGGAGTTGTTGCATCAGATCCACCAGGAAAATAACCCCGAACAAATGATGTTGCTCAATTATTATGTCAGCGATGCCCATGGAAAAGGGCTGTTTGATTTTCCTCGTCAGGAAAATGGAAAAACAGAAATCTACCTTGTTGTGATAAAAAAGAAATTGGGTCACTGTCACTTTCGAAAAGTCGCTTACGGTCAAGTTACTGCAGTTGTAGCTTTTATTAGCACAGATTTTCTGGCAACAAAATTGGATCTGGGTAGCCGTTTCTCTCATACCATCTGGAATGAATCTGTTGTTCTCTATCGCCATCCGCGTTATAAACCGACTTACTCGGTTGTACCTGTTGATTGGCATAGTACCTTATTTAAGACCTCAATTTCATGGGTGCGGAATTCAAAACTCATGCAGAATCTTTTGGCTGTTTTTTCTTCTGAAGGCCTTTCTAGTGCTCAATTGGCTGTATTATTTTTAAATCAGTTGACTTCTATTGGACTATATAGTTATCTATATCTCCGAATCGGTTATGCGCCAATGAATGTCACCATTGCAGATCTGGTGGATTGGACATGTATCTGTGATAAAAAGGTGAAAGAACTTTTTACAGCAAGAAATGAGGTGGAGGAAATATTGAATGCAGAGCTGTTAAAACAAATGAAAGGGCGAGTCTATGAGCTTCCTTCACCATTGGCTCAGCTTGATATGGACTATTTTAGGTCAAAAGCGAAGGAAATTACGGATTTCTTTGTCGATCTCTGCGATCAGAGCATACGGTATATGGAGCTGAAATCGGAGGTTAATTTCAATAAGCAATAAAAAAGGATTTATGGGAAATAGTGTTGAAAATCTGGGGCTATCAACAGATGTTGCTCCGATTATACCTGACAAAGAGAGGAATAGCTTTATTATTCCTTGGGAAAATCAAGAGGATCTTTATATTTCATCAAACTACTTTCTTAAGCTCTATAAAGGAGAAATACCACTGGAAGATTTCCACCTTTATAGTTACAGCGTTAGGATAATCAAAGTCAACAAGTTTAAATGGTCATTTTCTCTAAGAAGAGATGGAAATTATAAAAGCAAATATCTCAAAATTGATCTCGAGATCAAAGAAATCGGATTGAAGGTTAAGTGCGATTGTAAAAAGCGTCATGATAGTCTGTGTGATTATGTAATTATTGGACTTTATCGTAAGTTTTTACTCAGTAATAAATTCTTACATGATTTATATGCAAAAGATATTGCCCTCCTACCCGAAAGTCAGCATAAGTTCTTTCAATTGGGTATTTCAAGGCTATATTACCGCAATGATAAGGTTTGTATTGAAAATCATAATCAATTTGGTCAGGTATATAATTACTTCGACCACCAGGAACTTGAATCGGAATTACTAGATGTAGCATCTGAAAACCAATGGCTAGGAAAGCTTGGGGCGCCTTTTCCGGACTTTATGTATGTTGTTCCTAGAGAGCGTCAGTTGGACGGACTGCCCTTTTTAATACCTTTTGAAATAGACAGTAAGATAAATTATTTAGGAGAATTTGGTAATGAGTTGGCGAATTTTGCTGATAGCGATGTTTTAAAAATCGATTTATGTCGTAAGATTCTAGCCTTTTCCAAAAGTCCACAAAGACAATTAGGGGATAGGGAAAAAGAAGACGTGCGAAATGACTTTAATCGTTTGGAGAAGGATTTTATCATCAGTGCTTGGCGTAAACTTTTGGAAGGAAAATCGGATCAAAGATTACGTGTTGCCTTTGTCGATAGAAATAATTTAAAAACTACAATTGAAAACTTCAAATATCCATCCAAATATCGTACAACTTATCGGAATGTGATTTTGGCGGGCGATGATCTTAGTCTGAAATTTCATTTGAAAGAAAGCAGCGATCACCTGCTTCTATCGTTAATTCTTGTCTACAAAGGAGAGGAGTTGAAAGACTATACATCCGAATGTCGGTCCAATTTCTTCTTTATCAATTTGAACGAAGATGAGTGTCTTTTTGTTGATAATCTTCAAAAGGAGTTTCTATTACGTTTCTTTTACAGTATTTCTACTAAAATCACGGTGTTAAAGAAGGACTATGAGGATTTCTTTACACATTTATTGATACCACTGTCAACATCGTTTCACATAGACCTTGAACCTTTAAACAAGGATACAGTTTTTATTTCTAATACCGCTCATCATGTGCCTCAATTTAAGGTTGTGGTGGAGAAAGACGACGATGATCATTTAAATTTCGAATTGAAAGCTACGCTGAGTGAAAAGGAAGAATATGTAATTCCATATGGAGGAAACTTGATTTTAAAACCGGAAAATGGAACCTGCCTGTATACGGAGAGAGATCTTGTTGGCGAGCATGAGTTTAATACCTTTATTGAAGCACAGTTGCCAAATTTGAAAAGCTGCACCAATAGAATGGTTAAGCGCTTGGAATGGCAGGCGCATAGCAACAGAAATAGACTGTATGAATTTATAAAAAAATGTAAGAGCAAGGGGTACAAAACTATTCTGAACAATATTTCAAAGGGAGCTTATTTGCTGCCACACCAACTGAAATGGGAAGTATTGGATATTCGTCAGGACAATAATGTATTTTCCATTTACATGATTTTCAAATTTGGAACAACGGCCTATTTACCGGGAGAGTTTGAAGAAAAGATCATAAACGACTACAGTAGCATCCAATTGGCAGATAAATCTTTCGGATATATTAAAGCCTCAGATAAAGCATTATTTGATGTGCTGTTTAATTATGCGCTGGTTGAAACCGACTGTCTTAAACTCACTTCAGCCCAATTGCTATCTTTCCAAACACGGCTGGATCGAATTGATCCCCGTATTATTCAAAATAGCCTAGCTGAACGTCGAAAGAAACTGTTGGATACGGATGAAATAGCCCTGTTGGATGTTCCAAAAGCGATCCAGGCAGAGTTGCGTCCTTACCAACAGGCAGGGTTTAGCTGGATGGTATTCTTAAGCGATTTTCAATGGGGCGGTATCTTGGCTGATGATATGGGATTAGGGAAAACATTACAGGCAATAACGCTTTTGGAATATTTCTATCAAAATAATCCAAAGGCAGCCCCCTCAATTATTATTGTACCCAATTCCCTACTATTCAATTGGCTGGCTGAATTCAAGAAATTTTCTCCAAATCGTCGAACATCTATTTATCATGGACAAAAAAGGAGGGAAGTCACGGAAATAGAGAACGAATCCATCTTGATTACAACCTATGGAACAGTTATGATGGAGCTTGACTTTCTTAAATCCCAGTCCTTTAGTTACATGATTTTAGATGAGTCGCAGGCGATAAAAAATCGTCATTCAAAAAGATTTAAATCGCTAACTGAGCTAAAGTCCTGCTATCGAATAGCGATGACTGGAACACCTATTGAAAATGGGGTGGAAGATATCTACGCACAAATGAGTATGGTCAACCCTGGTTTTTTTGGAACTTATGGCAGTTTCAATAACACTTATCGAGGGATCAAAGATGAAAATACAGCGCAAACAACTATCCTTGGGCTTCAAAAGATGATCCAACCTTTTATTCTTCGGCGTACAAAAAAACAGGTTGCCTTGGATCTTCCTGAAAAGACCGAGACAATTCTGTATATGGATATGCTTCCGGAGCAAAGAAAGATATATCATAAGGTCAGAAAGATATTCAAGGGGGAGATTGAAAGTAATCTGAATAGTGCCGATTCCACAAAATCCAAATTTTTGGCGATAGAGGCGCTGCAAAAACTACGACAGCTGTGCAATTCGCCCATGCTGATGAAAGATGGTGGCTTCGGTCATGATTCGATCAAATTGGATTTTATTGATGAGATCATGGATGAAGTAGCTCCGAATCATAAGATTCTTCTCTTTTCGGCGTATACGTCCATGCTAAAGCTCGTGGCACAACGAATCGAAAATAAGGGTATAGCGTATGCCTATCTTGATGGTAAAATGAATCAGGATCAGCGGCAAAATGCGGTCGAAAGATTTCAGAACGAGAACGGATGCCGTGTGTTTTTAATCAGCCTCAAAGCCGGAGGAACAGGCTTGAATCTGACCGCAGCTGATTATGTTTATATTTTGGATCCCTGGTGGAATCCCGCTGCCGAAGCACAGGCAATAGATCGGTGCTACCGCATTGGTCAGGACAAGCATGTCATGGCTTACAAGATTGTTTGTCGGGATTCCGTTGAGGAGTACATCTTAGCACTCCAAGAAAGTAAAAAACGAATATCCGAAGGACTTATTTTAGATGAAACGAATCTGATGAAATCGATCAGTAAAGAAGAGCTGCTTAAATTATTTGAATAACCAATTACAAAATAAATTATGAAAACAGAATCTATTCTAAAAACTTCCTATTCGGGAATGATGTATTCACACGATTTTCAGCTTTGGTACACCTATCTTAAGCGGCGTATTCAACAAGAGTGGAGGCCGGAGGAACTGTCGTTTTTACTGGGGAAAGCCGATCACGCTTATTTGGATTTTGAGAAAATGTATCAAGTTCGAAAATTTTTAATACAAGAGTCCATCCTGCTCGACCGCATCTATGCAAGTTCCTGCATAGAAGCGATGGAATTCCACCGTGAAAAATATGAAGTTTCCGAAGAGCGTCTCGTGCGCCTACATATCGAAGAGGATGAGGTAAAATGGAGTTATACGCTCGAATTACCTTGGCAGTTTGTAGCTGGAGATAATAAACCCGCTGCTCCAAAATTACAATTTGAAGAATGGAAGGCTGAAAAGGACCTTCAGATAGAATCGGATGCAATGTTGCATGTACGACAGAAAATTAACCTCCTTTTGGATGTGGATTTCTTCAGATCGGGGGCTTCTCCCTATCAGTTGTTTCGGAAAGTTAAGGATACGGGATTGGCTCACCTCCGGATTTATCCAAGACATTTGAAAAATGTACTGTATGGGCTCATTCAGCAAAATAAATTGGTCATCATAAATGTGGAAGGAAGGTATTCTTTTTATCCAGTTGATAGAAAGGGAGAGCATGCAATATTTAATTAGTGGTGGTGAGAGATAAAACAACGTACACAGCATAACGCTATGTTAAGTTTGATCAACTTTGTAAAATACGACGATCAAAATGTGTAGACCTAGCTAGTCACTGGCAAGGTACCTATAGTGATTATAACATGCAATCAAAATGAATCGCTATATTTAAGCATGCACGCAAAACCCGAACAACGTAAAACATCAATAGTGCCGACATTATACAACGTCCTTGTTGGTACTATTGGTGTTTTTGCTATTTTGACAGTTTGTTTCTATCATAATGATCTGGACGTCGACGGTAATTTAACCGTAGGATTTCCCTGGATATTCTTTCGGAAAGGGAGTGGCTATAGCCTGGATCTTAATGAGCAGGTCGGATACCACGAATTTGAACCTCTAAAATTGATCGGCAATATTCTTTTTTCTGCAACACTGGCTCTGATGATCTTCTGGATATATCGCGCCACCATAGGAAAGCGCTAGAAATTTTATAAATTTCATAAAGAATGCCAAGAATACATTCGCTAGTTTCAGGCTCCTTGACTACAATAAATTATTCTCCTTAATAAGGTTTCTGTAATACTGTAAACTCTCCTCTAAATAAGAAATATAACTCTCTTTGTCGCGTAAAAGCTGCTTTTCCTTTGCTAAGGGTAATTTTTCTTGCTTTAACTGAGCTGTCGGAGAATTGATCAGACTATTCATATCCGTGTTTAATATATCCGCAATTTGCTGTAAACGCTCAATGTCTATCTTCGTTGTTCCGATCTCAAGATTCTGATAGGCTTTTAATGATATATATAATTGTTCAGCCATTGCCCGTTGGGAAATCTTGAGATATTTCCTACGCTCTTTAACGGCTTTGATAATTTCTTGTGATGTAACATTGCTCATGGTTAATAGAATGCAAATTAATGTGAATACAGGGTTTGGTATAAACAAAGATAAGTATTTTGAAAATATAATCTACTTATGTGGTAGTCTTTATTTTTATTTATTTAAAAACCACTGCTATCCTCCTCGTAAAGCCTTCTTCGTAAAGGCGTATTAAATCTTCATAGCACCATTTAATATAGGAACATTTTCTACCTAACTGTTGGAAATGAATAGTCAAACCACTTATTTTTGAATAGTCTACTTATTTTGTAGTTTTTATAAAATAATAAACATATGACTAAAGTATTTACATTGATTGCATCGCTCACTTTCTCTACAGCGATTATGGCGCAGCATAAAACTGTTCTGTTAAACGGTCAAGTGACTGGCTATACCGCGCAGGACAAAGCTTTTCTGAGCTATCGGAATGGTACACAACGTGTCGTAGATTCCGTCAACATTGGTTCAAATGGAACATTTCAATTCAGTTATACGATTGCTGATCCGACAGTAGCCAGCCTAGCGGTAGGTAAGACACTTGCCCTGGCTCAACGTTCAAAAAATCTAACACTTTATCTTGAAAACACAGCGATCAAGGTTCAATCCACCGATTCATTAAAAAATCCATTGATCCAGGGAGGGAATACAAATAAGGAGCTTAGCCAATTGAAGAAACGGCTGGAACAAATTGCTCCTTTGCGTGATGCGTTGAATACAAAATATTTTTCGGCGAGCCCAGAGCAACGAAATTCCCCAGAATTCAAAAAAGAAATTGAACAGCTCAGTGAGCATTATCAGCTTGAGAATAAGAAAATTCTGGAAGCCTTTATCTCAGAGAATCCTAATTCTTTCGTTAGCTTAGACCGGATTGCAGAAGTTGTTGGCTATGCTCCTGAGGCTGACGAACTAGACCGATATTTCAAACAGCTCAGTCCAGAAATACGTCATTCGGAAAAAGGAAAAGCTTTTGCACTACAGATTGATCAAACCAAGGCGACATCAATCGGACAGATTGCTCCGGCTTTTACCCAGGCTAACCCGGATGGGAAAAATATCTCCCTTGCCGATTATCGGGGTAAATATGTGTTATTGGATTTCTGGGCAAGTTGGTGTGGCCCCTGCCGTCAGGAAAATCCCAATGTCGTAAAAGCTTATCATGCCCTAAAAAATAAAAAATTTACCGTGCTCGGCGTATCTTTAGATCAACCTGGCAAAAAGAACAGCTGGCTAAAAGCTATTGCAGATGATAAATTAGAGTGGGATCAGGTTTCGGACCTTAATTTTTGGGATAACCAGGTCGCTAAGCTTTATAATATCCGATCGATTCCTCAAAATTTTCTGATCGATCCCAATGGAAAAATTATTGCCAAAAACCTTCGCGGTGAAGATTTGGAACTCCAACTTTCTAAATATATCGTTGATTAAACAGTAAACATGCAGAATTTATGAAAAGACAGTTATCGATTTTATCCCGTAAAAAAAACATTTCCTCAACGACGGTCATTGTTGTTGACGAAAAATGGAAAGTGATTTTTATGCTACAACAGCTAACCTCAGCCTATATTTCCCAAGCACGAATGTGCATGCCTATTCCATATATGTAGGTCTAAACTACTCCCGCTATTTTATTCATTGACGATATGGGGTTTACCTCATGTTGTTCTACTTTTTTGTCGCAATAAGGGATGCCGAGCAAATGCCCCTAGGGTATTGCTTTGTCCCTGTGTGACATGCTACACTTTTATTAATCGAAAATTACAATGAAACAAAAATTAATCTATTTTTTGTTGGGAATCCTCTTTGTCATCCATGTCCAGGCACAGTCTGCTCGTAAAGTCAGCGGAATTGTATCTGCTGCGGATGGCACGCCTTTGGCTGGAGTTTCTATCCGGGTAGAGAACACAAAAGAAGCCACACAAACAGGTAGAGATGGTCAATATAGCATCCATGTCGCAGCTTCTGAAAAACTGATATTTAGCTTCATAGGCTATCAGGTCCGTCACATTGATTTAAAAGGACGATCATCGTTGGATATTGTGTTACTGAAAGAGGAGTCTGTCTTGGATGAAGTTGTGGTATCGGCAGGAGGAATTCTCCGAACTCCACGCGAGCAGGGCTATGCAACCACACAGGTTACCGGCGAAAACCTCACCCAGGGAAAATCACCGACTATTGCCGGAGGACTTCAGGGCAAGGTCCCAGGATTACAGATCAATCAGATCAGCAGTGGCGTAAATCCCAACTACAGGTTGGTGCTTAGAGGAAACAGATCTTTATTAGGAGACAATACGGCTTTGATCGTATTGGACAATGCGGTTGTAAGTAGCGATTTGCTCAACAATATTAATCCCGCCGATGTAGAGAATGTACAGGTCTTAAACGGCGCTGCCGGTGCAGCAGCATATGGGGCCGAAGGATCCAATGGAGTGCTTATCATTACAACAAAGAAGGGGCAGGCGGGACGTACCGCGATCAACTTGAGTAATACTTTTACGTTGGAGGAAATCAGTTTCTTCCCGAAGTTACAGGATAAGTTTGGCGCAGGATCCACTTCGGGTGCACAGATCTACAACCCCGAAGAGAACCAACAGTATGGTCCAGCCTTCGACGGGTCTACGGTTGCGATTGGTAACCCGCTGGAAAATGGTGAACAGCAATACGGCATATATTCTCCGCGCAAAGATCGTTTTGATTTTTGGAATGTCGGCCGCAATAACCAAACCGATCTTTCAATCTCCTCCGGAAATGATAAATCTTCTCAATACATTGCCGGGCAATATCTTACCGGTAGAGGAACAACCCCTGGCGATAAATACAATCGGATCTCTTTTCGTTTGAACGGTACAAGAGCTTTTTATCCCAATCTGACCCTGGATTATTCAGCGAGTTATGTCGAGAACTTTTATGATATTACCTCAGCCACAAGCTCCATTTATACACAGTTAACACAGACTCCAGCCAACATTCCATTATTGAGTTACAAAGACTATGTCAATAATCCTTTTGCAACACCTGATGGCTGGTACAATCCCTGGTACTTAAATCCGTATTGGACAGCGGATAATTACCGATCGAAAACAAAAAATAGCTATTTGACGGCCAAAATTGAACTGAAGTATCGTCCGACAACTTGGTTGGAGTTTACCTATAGACCCTCAATTTCCAACCGATGGTATGATTCAAAATCTGTTTCACCCAAACAGACATACTCGAGCTATTCTGTCAATACCATTGGACGTACCAATTTAGCGGGAGGTGTTTCGGATACTGAATATAACAGTGCCCGTATCAACCATGATCTTCAGATAGGCATAAAAAAGGATGTCAATGATTTCTCTTTCAATTTTAATCTGACCGGTACTGCCATTAGCCGACGGTATAAATCGGTGGCTGTTTCGGCATCAGGTCTTGAAATTCCGGGGCTTTACAACGTGTCCAACCGAATCGGGGAAGCTGGCGCCAGCGAGTCGAATACACTTGCGCGTACATTTGCGGTATGGGGTGATCTCCTGGTTGGATACAAGGATTATCTTTTCTTACATGCTACAGGCCGTAACGATTGGACATCCGTACTCAGCAAAGCAAATAGGTCTTATTTCTATCCTTCTGTAGACCTGTCTTTTATTCCAACAGATGCCTTCAAGCAATTAAAAGACAATTCGATTGTCAATTACTGGAAGTTGAGAGGAGGTCTGTCGCGCACTGGCTATGTCAACGTGGATCCTTACTCGTTAGTACCTACCTTCTCCTCAGTTACAGGATATAGTAGCGGAACTTTCTTTTCTCAGGGAAGCCGGATTATTTCATCTAATTTAAAACCGGAGATTACAACAGGGGTAGAGTTTGGTACCGATTTTAGGTTGTGGGATAACCGCATTGATGCAAATATCACGTACTATCATACCGGAACAACAGGACAGGCGATTCCTGCCGGGATAGCAATTTCTTCCGGCTATTCTCAATTTTATGTCAATACGGGTAAAGTTACAAACGAGGGGATTGAAACCGCTCTGCATATCACGCCTTTTCGTAGCAGAGACTTTCAGCTAACGGTTGGGGGAAACTATACGCACAATAAAAATATCTTACAGGATCTTTACCCTGGACTAGATCGTATTTCCATTAATGGAAGTAGTGTGATCTATGCACAGAAGGGCTACGAGCTGAATCAGATTATTGTTTCAGATTATGCCCGTGATGAGCAGGGCCGTGTCATTGTCGACGTAAATACGGGTTATCCTTCCGTGGCTTCTGAAAGCAAAATACTTGGCAATACCACACCACGTCACCGCTTGGGTCTTGATCTGTCTTTACGTTGGAAGGATTTCTCTTTCAGCACCCTTTTTGAATATCGTGGTGGATACAAATTTGCCGCTATAGACCTCGGTAGTACGCTTGATTTTGGCGGTTCATCGGCTCGAAGTGCCTACTACAACCGGGAGCAGTTTGTCTTTCCAAACTCTTCTTATTTAGATGCCACAAGTGGTCAATATGTGGCCAATGATCATATTACAGTTTCAGATGGCGGAGCTGGATTTTGGACTTCGGGTACATATAACAGAGGTGTGTACAGCAATTATGTGATTTCTGGAAATTATTGGAAGTGGCGCGAGGCCTCGCTTTCCTACCGCTTACCGCAGCATATCATTTCCCGCTTAAAAGGGGTGAAAGCTGCTTCAGTCAGCATCCAAGGGCGCAACCTATTGTTATTTGCCCCTAAGTCCAACGAATATACCGACCCTGATTACAGTGCCAATGATAACAATGCAATAGGAGTCTCGACAACAGGACAGACTCCACCGACACGCTATTTTGGGGCTACACTATCACTTACTTTTTAACTAGTGAACAATCATATACTTATTCTCAATGAAAAAATTACATTTGAAAAATATATTGTCCCTGGGGATCATCATTGCACTATCTTCTTGCTCACAATTGGATATCAATGAAAATCCCAATGCGGCAACCGAAGCAACAATAACACCCGACCTGGTATTGACCCAGGCGATTGCTGCCACGGCATCCAATATCGTTAGTTATCATTCATATGGAGCCTTTTTGGTGGGATATCAGCTTCCCGGTGGCGGGATTGGCGGGTATGGAGATACGTACACATATAACATCACATCCAATACCAATGTGGGATTGTGGAATAATGTGTTCAACAATCTTCGCGATTACCAATTTATTATCAACTACACACAAAAAAGCCCCGAGTATAAATTCTTTGGCGATATAGCGCGCATTTTTAAAGTGTTCAATTATCAGCTGCTCGTCGATGCCTACGGGGATGTACCTTACACAGAAGCGCTGCAGGGGGATAATAACTTGGCGCCCAAGTTTGACGATGATGCAGTGGTTTATCAGGCATTGGTTACCGAACTCGATGCGGTTATTGCGGATATTAAGCAGTATAAGGGTGATCTAAGTTACCGAAGTCTAACGAAAAAGACCGATCCGGTGTTTGCTGGTAACCTGGACAACTGGATTAAGTTTGCCAACAACCTTAAGCTGCGTCTTTTGGTGCGAGCAAGGGGTACTTCTATTGACAGCTTTGTCCAATCGGCTTTTAGTAAGTTCTCGACGGATGGATTTCTGATCGATGATGTACTCGTCGATCCCGGATATCAGGCCACGGCAACACAGAACCCTTTGTTTGCAAGTTTTCATAGCTCAACTGCTGGTTCAATTTCAACGGCCGCCAATTATTATGTGCCCTCTAAATATTTGTTTACATTTTATGACGGCCGTAAAATAACCGATGAGAAACGTGGCAAACTTACGTTCCGAAATTTTCCCAATACATCCATCGGTCAGCTTGGCGACGAAGTCAATAACCCCAATTCTGATGACTATGTGTGGTATGTTGGAACAGGAAGTGCAGATGCCCTAGGTGTATTGAAAGGACGTACCGCAGGTTTACCGATATTTCTTGCTTCGGAAACGTATTTCTTACTAGCCGAGGCGGCCTTATATGGGCACGAGCTTAATAGCTCGGCATCAAGCAACTTCGAAAAAGGTATTTTAGCTTCATTTACTTATCTGGAAAAGAATGCGACCAACGCATTGGCAACAGGACAGGTGCCTGCAACTGATGCCGCGAATTATAAAGCCGATAATAGCACAAATTATCTAGTCAATTATGCGTTAGCGACCTCGACCGCACAACGATTAGAAGCAATCATCACGCAGAAATATATTGCCTTGAATTTTTTTCATGGTCATGAGGCCTGGAACGAATTTCGCCGCACAGGATATCCAAAAATTGTCAATGGTTCGCAAGTTGCCACGGAAACATTTGCATCGGTCCAATCGGGTTCGCCCCGCGCGGATAAACTTCCAATACGAAATCTTTATCCACAGACTGAAATAAATTTAAATGTGAACGTTCCCAAATTGACGAATGGATTTTCGGATCCAATCTTTTGGGATATCAATTGATCAACATCATCAACTAAAGCTTGAAAATCAATGAAAATAAATAAAAAATCAGTATTAGGCCTGACAGCGGTCACCTTGAGTATGGCGCTCTGGGGCTGTGTAAAAGAAAAAGGTGTCTTTGAAGATGGTGGAAGCTCAGGCATTGTGCAGCTTGTACTTCCTGCACGGACAAGCAGTACGGCAATTGCCCGTGCTGTAACAACTGTTTTTGAAGCCCTTGACGTGGTGACCCTTCCTCTGAAAGTTCATTTGACAGGTGCACAGGGTGCCCCAGAAGACCTGAAGCTAACCTTTACAACCTGGCCTGGCAATCTAAATACGAAGCATTACCTACGCGTTTATATGCCGTCGACACCTATCATGTTACTATACCCAAAGGGGCAAAAGAAGCTGTTTTAAATGTTAAAATTTATCCTCCACGTTTTACAGCTACTGATTTTACCAAGTCCTATGCGCTTGGCATCCAGATACAGACCGCGACAGGTGGAAAGATCAGCGGAAATTATGCCGAAGGGATCTATGCTGTATCGATAAAGAATAAATACGATGGTGTTTATGAGATCACAGGAACCTACCAGGACTATGTCAATGCTGCCTTTAAAGGAATTTATCCACAGACCGCAAATCTGGTTACGCTCACAGGTAATACCACTGAAATTAATTATACAACCTTCAATAACGGTAGTTCTCCGCATTCCTATTATTTTAACGCGGGGGGATCAAATTCTTATTTCGGCAATTGGAGCCCGATATTCACGTTCGACAATGCAACAAATAAGGTCACAGCAGTGACAAACTATTATGGACAGGGTTCCAATAGTAGTGGACGGTATGGCGAGATCGACAATACGGCAAATAACTATTATGACCCAGCAACGAAAACCATACATGTGACGTATTATCTTGTCCAGCCTTCGGGACGTCGGGGAAAATTTACAGAGATCTATACGTTCAAGAAAACGCGTTAGTCCGTACGATTACCAAAGCACTTTTTCAATATATTTATAGCAATTTTGCGCGGCGGCTGAGTACACAGCCGCCTTTTTAGTATTACCTTTTTGTTAAGTCTCATCAGTTTGCTAACCCGGTTTAGTTAAAAACTGTTAATGTTTTGTTGACCCTGCCTTCATATAGCATTTGTAATCTTGTACCCATAAATCAAATGCGCTACTTATGAAATTTAAAGCCAACAATGTCTTTTGGTTGTTATGTACCATTGCAGCGAGCTCAACCGCTGTTCAAGCCAAACCGTTCACACTAACCACCTCGCAATTTACGTATGCACAGGGGATCGTCAAAGGCCGTGTCCTAGACGCCCAAGGAAACGCAATCGCAGGAGCAACCGTTCAAAATTTGAAAAGTAAAAAATCTGTTCAGTCTGACGAAAGAGGAAATTTCCAGATCGAAGCTGAAATGGGCGATAACCTGAGTATTTCCTTTATTGGATATAGCAGACTCGTGCAAGCTGTCAGCCAATCCAATGGGCAGATCTTTTCTCTAAAGACCGATGAAAACACACTGGAAGAAGTGACCATCTCTATCGGTTATCAGCGGATCAGAAAGTCGGATGTCACTGGCGCAATCGCTAGCGTTAAGGCGGAAGAGCTCAATCTGAGCGCACCAAAATTATCCCAGGCATTGGTTGGTAAAGTAGCAGGTGTACAGGTGATGCAGACAAGTGGCGCTCCATACGATGGGACCAAAATGCGCGTCCGCGGAATGGGATCGATCAATGCTGGTTCGGATCCATTGTACGTTATTGATGGATATCCAGCAGGAAACAATTTAAATATCAACCCCAATGATATTGAGTCTATCGATGTGTTAAAGGATGCCGCTTCTGCAGCGATCTATGGATCTCGTGGTGCTGGCGGTGTTGTCTTGATTACAACCAAGCGGGGTAAGGAAGGTAAAAGTAATGTGGACTACGAAGTATTGGGTGGCTTTGGTCAGCTCTCCAAGAAAATCGATGTTCTAAATTCGGAACAGTTTATTGATCTCCTGATTGATGGTCGTAACAATTCGTATAAAGACCTTCTGGCTACGAAAGGGATCGCCTGGAGCGACAGTAGACGCTTTGATGATAATAAAACACGTATTGCCAATGTTGGAAATGCCGGCTCAGTAAGTATTCCTGAAGACTACTATGACTTTGCGTCTGGTACAGCAAAAAAAGCAAAATATGATACGGATTGGCAGGACGCCTTATACCGTAATGCACCTTTCCAACGTCATAATCTATCAACCTATGGCGGTAACGAAAAAAATCGCTATTTCCTAAGTGGATCTTATCAGAATCAACAAGGGATCATGCTGGGGACGGATCAAAAAGTCTTTAATTTTCGTGCCAATATCGATAGCAAAGTAAGCAAGAGGTTGACCGTCGGCGCAAACGTATCGTTTACATATAACGACAATAACGAGGTGACGACAGGCCGTTACGACAGAAGTCCGTCTATGGCGGCTTTAATCTATCTGCCGACACTGCCGGTTTATAATGAAGACGGGACCTATGCCAAATACCTGATGGCTGATCTTTCGGCGAATAATTATGGTATCCAGAACCCTGAAAATCCACTGGCTTATGTTACTGAGATTAAAAACAACCGTCGTGGAAAGAGAGGAGTATACAACGCCTTTGCAGATTTTTCCATTATGGATGGCCTAAATCTAAAAGTAAACGGTGGACTGTCTACTTATGACGAGAAGTATGATTATTTCCGTCCGACAAGTATATCCGATGGAAACAACAAACCGTTTTCACCGCAGGCAATTTCTGCTGCCTATGCAGATGCCAAGACAAAAAATGAATTGGACAAATTGCTGGAAACAACGTTAAACTATAACAAGACCTTTGGTGGTAAACATCAGGTATCTGCGTTATTGGGCTATTCGGCTCAACGAACAGATTATGATTATCAAGGTGTGAGAGCCAACGGTTTTAATAATAATGCAATTGGGGAAATTACAGATAAAGGAGCCGATCCTTCTAATTTCCAATTGCTAAAAGACGATACGTTCAAACGTACGACAACGCTCCAGTCTTATTTCAGCCGCGTAAATTACAGCTTCGATTCGAAATATTTCCTTTCGGCATCCATTCGTACTGACGGTTCGTCACGCTTTGGACCGAACAGTAAATGGGGAACTTTCCCATCGGTTTCAGCCGGCTGGACCCTCTCCAAGGAAGAGTTTTATACGGATTGGTTAGGGCAACAATCGACAGTCAAACTAAGAGCGAGCTGGGGACGTAGTGGAAATAATAATATTGGTGATTACAATGCGATATCCGTGATCAACTCACCAGCGGGTGTGATCCTTGGGGATAAAGTAGAGACCTCTTATACAGCAGGCAATCTACTCGATCCAAAATTGAGCTGGGAAACAACTTCGCAATATAACGCTGGTCTTGATCTCGGTTTGTTGAAAGGCCGCCTCAACATTATGACCAACTTTTACCTGAGCCGTTCCTTCAATTTATTATTCAACCAGCCACTCTCCGCTGTGTCTGGATCAACAACGATCTTAACCAATCTCCCTAATTCAAAGGTGCAGAATAAAGGTTTTGATCTACAGATTGATGCAACACTGATTCGTAAAAATGAATTTGAATTAGGATTCAGTGGGAATATCAATGTCAACAGAAATAAAGTGCTCGATCTCGGTGGGGCTTCTACCATCCTGACGAATGGTGCTGAACGCTCCTACTTAACGCATATTACACAAGAAGGAAGTCCAATTGGTATGTTCTATGGTTTTAAAGTTCTGGGTGTTGCAACAGAGGAAAACTATAAAACTGTCGCACCTTCTGCGGCTTCAACAACCCCACTGCAACCAGGAGATCTTTATTTTGAAGATGTAGATGGCAATGGTATCGTCAATGATGCCGATAAACGTGTGATCGGCAATCCGCATCCTAATTTCACTTATGGCTTTGCCGTCAACGCACGCTATAAGGCATTCGATCTACGGGCATCATTTAATGGCTCCCAAGGGAATAAAGTGCTGGATGGCTATGATTATTACCTCTACAATATGGAAGGCTCCGGTAACCAATATGCGGATGTCGCACAACGCTACCGTTCGGCTCAAAATCCGGGAAATGGTAAAGTCTACCGTGCATCACGTGGCGGTACGCAAAGTAACAGTACACGTCTTTCCGATTTTTATCTGCAGGACGGTTCATTCTTGCGTATGACAAATATTGCCTTGGGTTATAATCTTCCCAAAAGTCTAGCGGAAAAACTAACACTTTCTGGGGTAAGGGTCTACGCGACCGTGGACAATCCATTTACGATTTCTAAATACAAAGGCTACAATCCGGAACCGGATTATAATCAACGCGGCAACCTGACTCCAGGTGTGGATTATGGGCTTTATCCATTGGTGAGATCATATAACCTTGGTGTGAAAGTAACGTTCTAATAGCAGGATCGAGGAGCTGTTGTGCGTAGGAATATCAAGGAAAGTCCCGTGTTAATAGCTCCAGTATTGTAAAAATAGTCCTACAGACTGCTCTTTGCAGTTCCGTGGGCTGATGAAAAATAAAAAAATAACAGGATGAAAAAAAGATATATATTACCCTTTGTTTTGTTGGCATTGTCTTCATGTACCAAAGATTTTTTAAATCAGAAAAATCCCAACGCCGTTACGATCGATGATTACTTCAAGTCGGAAAATGATGTGCTCTTGGCGGTTAACGGTCTTTACCAGTCCCTTCGTTCGGGAAGTACGATCGGAGAATCCAGTACATTGTATAATGAGGAACGTTCGGATAATAGTGGACGTAATGATAACCAATCCAACGCCGGGGAGCCATTCCAATTCAATGACTTTTCGTTGCTGCCAAGTAATACCTATCTAAAGACGCATTGGTCGGCTATGTATGCGGCAATCAGCCGCTGTAATGTGGTTCTGTCACATGTCGACGATGTAACCTTTACAAGTGCAGAATTAAAAGGACGTTATATTGCGGAAGCGAAATTCGTTCGTGCATTATTATATTTCCATATGGTGCGTAAATTCGGAGATATTCCATTATCTACGGTACAGGTGACCAGTAAAGAGCAAGCAAATGAATTAGCTTTTAGGCAAAAAGAGTCGGTTGTGTACGAACAGATCATTAAGGATTTGACAGAGGCATTGTCCAGCAATCTTCCCAATACGCAGAAAGATTACGTCATTGGCAGAGCATCTAAATCGGCTATTAATGCAATTTTGGGACAAGTATACTTAACGTTGGGAGCAACGCAGACGTCGGGGAGTGCAGAAAATTTTGCGAAAGCAGAACAGTACCTTAATGCGGCCTACCAAATGCGAACTTTTGGTAAACTGAACGAAATCCCCTATGCGGATGTTTTCGATGTGACCAAGAAAAATAGCTGTAAAGAACTTGTTTTTCAGATTCAGTACAAACAAGGTGACCAAAACTATAGCTCGAGTATTGCCCGTAATTACCAGGCGAGAGGGGAGACCATCAACTCACGCTATAACTCTACAGGTGCTGGCGAAGTTGCGAAACTAGATTTGATTAAAGATTACGAGCAAGACGATATCCGAAAAGGCTTCTCGGTAAAGTTTGCCGCCAATACGCAAGTTAACGATTGGTTTGTAACCAAATTTAGAGATAACAGTGACGCTGCCGGTACCAATGGTTGGGGTGGAAATGACTGGATCTTGATCCGTTACGCAGATGTGATGCTGTTGTTGGCAGAAGCAAAATATCACTTGGGTAAAGATGCGGAAGCTATCGTGCTTTTGGATCAGGTACGTGAACGTGCTGGATTGCCTTCGTATGCTACTTCAATGCTAAATACTACCTATCGTAGTAAATATCCAACCTTAAAGGAGGCCATATTGCATGAACGCCGTGTAGAACTGGCATTTGAAAACCAACGTTGGTTTGATTTGATCCGTAATTATAATGCACAAGAACTGGTGACTTATTTCAAAACGAAGAGCCAGGCTGATTATGGAAATGCTAAAATCTCCAATATCTCGACAAAAGATCGATATTATCCAATTCCTTTTGATGAATATAAGCTGGATCCGGCACGTATGTATCAAAACCCTGGTTATTAATCTGCAATGGAATAGATATGATAAAAAATATCAGAAAGATCTTATTACTTGTCTTTGGAATATGCTGCCTGCATATTTCCAAAGGTCAAGTAAATACTACACCTGTTGGACCACAGGATTGGCTGATCAAGAAGAATTATTATGCATCCTATTTGCTCTTAAAAGATCCTGCCCTTATACAGGAGCTCGTGGGCTCCAAGCCGATAGCACAGGTATTGGAAAAACGGTTCGAACGTTTTAACAACAGCGCCAGTTGTACCGATCTCACGTGCTATTTGAATGCCTTCAAATGGCAGGAGAACGAAATTGACCTGTTGGTAGAGCAATTGGCGGAGCAAATTGGTCATAACAAGAAATTGGACCAGCTTGTTCAGGCTAATCTTATTCCATCAATGACCTATGGTGTGTTGCATCATGAAACGGCAAAGGCCTATTTTACGAAAGCCTTGAAACAGGATTTAAAGGCAATGAATTATGTGGTGGACGTCTATGGCGGAGGTAAAAGTCCCAATTACCCCAAAATAGATTCGATCTCTTTCGATGTAAAACGTGCGGCCTACCTTCATCTTCTAGACGATGTTCGCCAAGACGTCCGCAAGGATATTCCAACACATAAAACGGCATTTTTTTTGACCATGATGACTGCGGTACGCTTGTTGGAAATTAATGAGCGATGGGACGCGGCACAACTAGAACCGCTGATTGAACTCGAAAACAAGAAAGCTTACGAAGCGATCAAAAATACCGACTTCGCAAGCTATCCCTATAGTCTGTTGCTGACCTTAGGTGCAGGCCCCGAGGTGTATGGACAGCCTATTAGTCCTGGTGGAATGCTACGTGCGCGAATGGCAGCCCGAAGCTACTTTGAAAAATTGGCCCCTTTTATTGTGTTGTCTGGCGGTAAAGTACATCCCTATAAGACTCGCTTTATTGAGGCAATAGAAATGAAAAAGTATCTGATCGAGATTATGGGAGTACCTGAAGCAGCAATATTGATTGATCCACATGCGAGACATACGACCACAAATTTGCGTAATACAGCACGTATCCTGTTGAATTATGGTTTTCCGAAAGATAAATACGCCATCGTTAACAGTAGTAAAGTGCACATTGATGCGGTGGAAAAAATGGGCGATCGTTGTATACGTGAATTGGGGTATATTCCTTATACATTGGGTAAACGAATTTCAGATGTGATCATCGAGTTCAAGGCAAAAGAAGAGGCCTATACGATCGATCCTGATGAACCATTAGACCCCTAGCCGACTAAGTAGGCCAATTGCTAATCCATTAACTGAGCGGATCGGCTTTGTCTATGGCTTATGGGAAGGCATGAAAAAGGTCCGTAGCATTGCAAGCTACGGACCTTTTTTATTTTAAAATAATGGACTTTCCTTCTTTAGCCGAGCGTTTTGCCGCTTCCAGGATTTCGACCACAGTGACATTATTATTGATCGATCCGAGATCATTTTCTGGTGGCATGGCATCTTTCAGAACCTGTTCCAGATAGGCAATATGGTTCTCAAAATAGGGGACCGTAGTCGGTACAGGTGTAGGTGGATCATTCTGCTGTTTGTATTTTAGAAGCTCTTTATCGTTTTTAGCGTAGAGCTGAGCTTTTGTGCCAAACACCTGCAGATCTTTAACACTGTATGGCCAAGCCCAGGAAGCTTGAATAATACCCGTGCTGCCATCACGGTAGCTTAGTATGATGGTAGCGTTGTCATCGACTTTTGGATAAACCTCAGGCTTGAGCTGTTGTGTAAAGGCTGTCACTGAAATTGGCCTTTCTCCATTTTTGAGCCAGGTCATCAGATTGGCGCCATAACAGCCAAAATCCATCACTGCACCGCCACCATTTTTTTTCGGATCAGTAAGCCAGTCGAGGAAGTAATTGCTACAGCCAATTTCTTTAGGTCCTTCGTGTCCGTCTTTTACAAGTATACGTGTGATTTTTCCAATTTCACCCTTGTCGACCAGCTGCTTCAACTGTTGATTACTTTTATACCAGGTTGTTTCGTAATTTACCAAAAAGGGTGTTTCGAACTGTTTGGACAAAAATGCAATACGTTTTGCGTCAGAAAGAGTCGTAGCAAGAGGCTTCTCTACCATTACAGGGATCTTAAGCGGGAGACAGGTCTCTGCGACGCGGATATGCTCATCGGTTGGATTGTAGGCGAGTACCGCATCCGGTTTGACATGTTTCAATAAGCTGGGTAAGTCATGGTAGAAGATTGCGTCAGGTAAATTATACTGCGTTCGTATTTTGTTTGATAAGGTTTGATTCGGTTCGGCAATACCGATAATATCGACTTTTTTATCCTTATATAAATTTAAAAGCAAGAATACGTGGTCATGGTTGAGCCCTGCAACAGCAACCTTAAGCCGTTCACTGGCCTGTGCAATTTGTTGGAAGAATAGGAGCAGGAAAACTAGGCGGATAAGATGCTTCATATGTTAAGTTTAGTTATTATAAATATACCGATTTGTGCTGAGGATACCCGTTGTAAATCCAGGTAACTTTGCGGTGCGACCGGATGATATCGGCAACAATGTCAAAATAGGTTTCTCCACGACCAGCTTTTAGCTCATCTAGTTTCTTTTGAATATGCGTTTGATTGAATGGTGATTCTGCTCCAAGTTTACCTTGATAATAGGCCAAAGTTGTTTCAACGCCCAATGACGTCCTGCTGTGTGCAATATCCTTCCAAACAATGCAATGTGAAGCTGCGTCTTTGAAGGTCCCAAATCCACCGTAAAGCAGGTCGTCAAAACCGTCTAGGCTTCCTATCTTCCAGCTTTCGCTGGACATGTAGACGGCATTGATTTCATCGTAAAAACTTGCAATATCGTTAATGTTACAGCCATCAACCACAGCCACGCCGAGATCGGGATTGCTCCCCACAAGTTGCTTAAAATCCGTCCATAGATCCTTCGCAGGAAATATTAAGTCATCCTCTTTATCTTGCCATTTGTTTAACAATTGAACGAGTTCGGTTCTAATGGTACTGGGATGATAGGTCAATGAAGACAAAAATGACCTTAACGCAGTGCTATCCGAATCACTGACCAAAAAATGCGCAAGTGTACCGACCAATTTTTTTTCATCTGTTTTCATCACTGACCTTTATTTTTAATCTTCTGATAATAGTCTAACGAAATCGTTTGCGGTTTTTTAACAAAAAATCCTATACATTTAACGATACATTTAAGGATAAATCTAATGTTATGTTCTACCGATTTACGTGCTATAGTATATTAACCCTTGTGAATATACTCTTTACGTTTGGGATTCCTGTATTTGGGCAGCAACATCCTAACGTTATTGTCATCTTGAGCGACGATGGAGGTTATGATGATTTTGGTTGTTACGGCGGAAAGGAGGTCTACACCCCAAATATTGATGCACTTGCACAAAAAGGGGTGCGTTTTCAGTCGGCCTATGCCTCAGCTTCGGTGTGCGCCCCTTCTCGCGCGGGACTACTTTCTGGCCGATATCAACAGCGTTTTGGTTTTGAACATAATATTTCCAAACGTCCAACAGCGGGCGTCGCACCAGAGGACATCGGGATGGATACACAGGTAGCCACCATCGCCGACTTTATGAAGTATAACGGCTATAAAACTGTGGCCATTGGCAAATGGCATCAGGGGGATGGCCCACAATTTAATCCGCTTAAACGTGGATTTGATCATTTCTATGGTTTTATTGGCGGCGACCGTCCTTACTTCCCAATCCAGGGAGCCGTTAAGCCAACGCAGCTGCTTTATGACGATCAACGTGTAGTCCCCGAAGATTCGATTCGTTATTTGACAGAAACATTGACTGATAAAGCAATTTCGTATGTTCATCAGTATAGAAGCCAGCCTTTTTTTATGTATTTAGCATTCAATGCTGTGCATACACCCGTCGAAGCACCCCTGAAGACCATTGAAAAGTATAAAAATGTAGCCGTTCCATTGCGACGGGCTTATCTGGCTATGTTGGACAATATGGATGAAAATATTGGAGGTCTGGTCAACCATTTAAAGCAAGAAGGACTTTATGAAAACACCTTAATCATTTTTATGAATGATAATGGTGCGGCAACAAATAATGGTGCAGACAATGGGCAATTGCGTGGTTTAAAGGGATCAAAATGGGAAGGTGGAATTCGGGTTCCCCTTATTATGCAGTGGCCAGCCAAGCTACCGAAAGGGATAACATCCGATGCCATGGTATCGGGTATGGATATTTTACCCACGAGCATCGAGGCAATAAAAGGTAAGAAAATCCCTAGGCAGCAAATCGATGGCATCAGTTTGCTATCTTCCTATAAGGATGTGAAAAATGGGCACGACTATTTATTCTGGCGTCGAGGGATTGCACGTGCTGTGCGACATAGAGAGTGGAAACTGATTGTGGTTAAAGATGATCCGATATTATTGTTCAATCTTAGGGATGACCTTCGGGAACAGCACAATCTGGCCACGAAGTATCCTGAGCGTGTAAAGGAGATGCTGCATAAACTGACGGAATGGGAAAAGGGACTGGAGAATCCAAAATGGCTAAGCTCTGTATTGGACAATGATCAAAATCAACTGATGAAACACCGGATGGATGTCGTCGGACGAGCCGCAGAACGACAATATCCTTAAGTAAAGAATACTAAAAACAGATGAAAGGACTAATCCTATTTTTATTGTCCTTTGCCTTAGTTATGGCAAAGGCGCAGAACAGCGATACGTTTGTGCGTATTAAAAAGCATATATACGATGATGAATTAAGTGGCCCATTGCCCGGTGCAGATAAAACACGAAGCCTATGTAATCAACTGCGTGCGGACGGTACCTGGGCAGATATCGATTACAGCAGTAAGTCAATATCGCTTTGGCCTCCGGGAGAACATTTGGATCGATTAAGGACACTTATTGTTGCCTATGTGTCTCCGCAAAGTGCATCTTATCAGCAAAAATTACTTTACGATAAAATCCTGCTTGCGGCACAATATTGGGCGAATAATCGTTTTGAATCTTCGAATTGGTGGCATAACGAAATCGCTTCTCCAAAGGCCATCGGTGTTTGTCTGATCCTGATGAAATTTGGAAAGGAAAAAATTCCTACTACACTAGAGACTCCACTTGTTGAGCTGATGAAGCGTGGTGATCCTTACACAAAAACAGGAGCGAATAAAAGTGATATTGCCATGCACTATTTTTATCGTGCATTGATCTTGGAAGATGAAAATCTTTTAGCTGCTGCTATGGAGCAGCTGCTTTTTCCGATACAGCTTGTGAATGGCAAGGAAGGACTGCAATATGATTTCTCTTACTTACAACATGGCCCTCAATTATACATTGCAGGCTATGGGGAGGAATTTCTGAAGGGGATCTCAAAAGTTATGGCTTATGTGCGCGAGACACCGTATGCTGTTGATCAGAAAAAACTGGATCTTTTTGAACGTTTTCTCACAGAAACATATTTACCAATTATACGTTCGCGTTATATCGATTTTAATGTACATGGCCGTGGGATCTCACGCCCCAATATCTTGGAAAAGACACAGGAGACTGCCATATTAAAACAAATGAAGCTGATCGATCCAGCTAAAAATGCTGTTTGGAATAAAGCGCTGGCAAAATTGGATAGTGTGCAGCCTTTTGACGCCGAAAATATCGAGGCCCACCGTCATTACTGGAAAGGTGACTACACCACTCATTTACGTAAGCAATTTCATTTTAATGTTCGATTGGCCAGTAGCCGTACCAATAAATCGGAGTCTGGAAATGGAGAAAATATGCTTGGTCGTAATATGTCAGATGGTGCGACCAATATTCAGGTGTTTGGACCGGAATATTATAACATTATGCCTGTATGGGAATGGGATAAAATTCCTGGAACGACAACGCGCGATTATCCGGGCGACCTGGAGCTGAAAGAACAATGGGGAGCACTTGCTGCAAATAACTTTGCAGGCGGCGTAAGCAACGATAAGACAGGGGCTTCAGCTATGTCGGTCGATTACGACGGGGTCAAGGCTCAAAAAGCCTGGTTCTTTTTCGATCGGGAAATTGTTTGTTTGGGGGCTGGGATTCATTGTGCAGCGCCAGAAGCTGTGGTAACAACCTTAAACCAAACCTGGCTTAATGGACCCGTTGTCTGGAATGGAAAGGAAACGTCGATGCTCGATTCAGTACAGCGAATTGTCAAAAAAGGCGAATTTATAACCCATAATAATGTCCTGTATTATTTTCCAACAGCGATGAACGTTGGATTGACAACAAAGGATCAGGTCGGCTCCTGGTATCGTATCAACCGTTCCCGTTCCAAAGATGCTGTACATGGAAAGGTCTTCAAGCTCTGGTTTGATCATGCTGTTGCACCGAACAATGCGAGCTATGCCTATATTGTTTTGCCTGGCACCAAAACTGTTGATAAAAAAGTAATGCAGCGCATAAAAATTTGGCAGAATACTCCGGATATACAGGCCGTGGAGCATAAAGGGAGCGGGATTCTACAGCTGGTTTGTTATCAAGCGGGAACGTACCAAGTTGGCGATTGGTCTATTAAGCTCGATCAACCTGCTATCATGCAACTGAACCTGCTGGAACCTAAAAAGATTCAGCTTGATATAGCAGACCCACTGCAAAAAGCCAAAATAGTGAAGGTTCAGCTTGTCAATAAACAGCTTCGAGTAAATCAATCGTTGGAGCTTTCGCTTCCACAGGGCGAGTACGCTGGAAGTACTGTAAGCAACCGAATCACTATCGGGAAGAAATAATCCGGATACAATTGGAAAGCTTATAAAAATACCAAGAGGCTGTCTCAAAAAGGCA
>NZ_DBGB01000037.1:0-124467 GCF_002295765.1 Sphingobacterium sp. UBA865
TGTACTTGGTAGAATGGATACGAACTGACAAATACAATCCCAAGCGGAACAAGTTATGCTGCTACGGGGATCCGCGTGGTTGGAGGCAGTTCTGCAGGAACAGCAATTAGCAATGTCTCCGTTAGAAATTGTTATGTTCACGACGTCAATGGTGCGATCGATGGACAGACCAATTATAACAAAAGCTCTGGCGGGATTATCTTAGACGGTAAAATATACGGTGCTTTGGTACAAAGTTGCCACGTAGCCAATTGTTCCGTTGAAGGGATAAGGACCACTGGCGATAGGGCTATGGCAGCAAGATCAAAAGATATTATTATCGATAACAATTTGATTGAATATATCTACGGCGACGGAATCGTTATGTCCGGCGTGACGGGAGGAAGTAAAATCACACACAATACGGTCTATAAGGCATGTATGAACACAGGCTCTGAAAATTATGGGGGTATTTGGACAATTGGTAGCTTGAATACGCTGGTGGCTTATAATGAAGTTTACGGTATGACAGGCGGGGGCGCTAACGATGGAGTCGCGTTCGATGCCGATGGCTACGATACCAATTCAGTAACCGATGGAGATATTTTCGAATACAATTATTCGCATGACAACAACGGCGGATTTATGCTTTTTATGAACCAGTCTAAGAATATTAAAGTTCGCTATAACGTTTCTGTTAACGATATCGGTACAACACGGTTAAAAAAGCTCTTTTTGATCGAAAAAACGACATACGATTCCCGTGAGATTTATAATAATGTATTCTATATCAAAAATCCAACCGCCAGCCTGTTTAACGTCATGAATGGCGTAAGTTCAGGAAAGCCTTATGCAACATTTTCAAATAATATTTTTTACACGACCTCGACCATTAGTAGTTTGTCTACCCAAGCCGATAACGGACTGAAGTTTAACAATAATTGTTTATTCCCGTCGAGTACATTTACGTCATTGAACTGGGGAACTACCGTGCGGAACAACAATTTCTATGAAGATCCGGTATTTGTCAATCCAATCGGTGGAAACGGCCTTGACGCTGCAAAAGGTTATGATGTCGGTTCCAGTTCGGCCGCCCTTAATGCCGGTGTATTTATAAGTAAGAATGGAGGCGAGGATTTCGCTGGAAATGCGCTGCCATTGGGTAATCCAGACGTTGGAGCGTTTCAGCATGCTGTTGTAGCCAATGCCGGAAGCTCTCTTGCCGATGCCTATGTCCGCAACGGTACCTATGCAAGTACAAATTATGGAACTACAACTGATCTTGTCATCAAATCCGACGCTACATCTTACGCACGTAAAGCGTATACTAAATTTGATATTTCGATGATTACTAAACCTAAAGTGAGTTCGGCAAAATTAAAAATGTATGTTGCAGGAGTGAATACAGCACCACAACGTACTATTAATATTTATACAACCTCCACGACATCTTGGTTGGAAAATAGCATTAATTGGAACAATGCACCAATGTATACTGTACTTGTCGGTAAAATTCCTATTTCTGGGATAGGTTTACAGACCATCGACGTCACTTCGGCCATTAATAGATTGCTGACCGGCACTGATCGTAAAGCATCCTTTCTATTTTTAAATACAGCTGCGGCCTCTTCTACAAATGATATGTCTTTTAGTAGTAGGGAAGCTGCCGCCAATAAACCGACTTTGGAACTGCTCTATTAAGCTGGTACTTATTCAGGTAATTCTATCCTATTTGGAATAACCAAATCAAGAAGCCGCAGAGAATGCCAATTCTCTGTGGCTTTTTACGCTTTTCCAATAGCGCTTTATGCTATCACCCAAAAAAATCGGGCTAAGTAAACAAGACTGCTATTAATTTTAGTGTACCTTATTTTTGATGCGTCATACTATAGCCAGTTTTTGAAGTTAAATGGATGTACGGTGCTCACAAAAATTATTATTTCGTAAATTCATACTATGAAGCATCCGATACAGGAGTTGGATAGCTTCTTCATACTAATAAGAGGAATGCATGAAAAGCACGAAACGAAGGAAAGGTTTTCTTTTCAAACAATATGAAGAGCCGTTTCAAACGCCCTTTGATAAATTATTTGACATTTTCAAAGAACTGATTACCCATACCTCTGGTGATTTTGATGAAGCCATTGACTGGCTTAGGCAATTGGATAAAGAGTTCAAACTGACGACGCCAGCCTATACGATAGACGATTTCATTGCGGATCTGAAGAATAAAGGTTATATCAGGGAAAAAGTGGAGTTTGGTGGTGAAGGTGGCGTAGATATTACCTCAAAGCTGGAGAAAGCTTTGCGTCAGCATGCCTTGGACCAGATATTTGGGAAAATGAGGAAAGGGAAATCAGGCAATCATAAAACCAATCACCAGGGACGGAGTGACGAAAATATGGGCGATTTCAGAAACTATCAGTACGGAGATAGCCTGGAGAAAATAGTTTTGACGGAGAGCTTGAAAAACGCACAGATCAATCATGGGATAGGTGAGTTTGCCTTATCCGAAAATGATCTCGTCGTAGAAGATACACAGTTTAAGTCACAGATGAGTACAGTGTTGATGATCGATATCAGCCACAGTATGATTTTATACGGCGAGGATCGGATCACACCTGCAAAAAAAGTGGCGATGGCTTTATCAGAACTTATTTTGACCCGTTACCCGAAAGACTCACTTGACGTCATTGTTTTCGGAAACGATGCATGGCCTATCGCGATAAAAGACCTGCCTTATTTGCAAGTTGGACCATTTCATACCAATACCGTCGCGGGCTTAAAGCTAGCGATGGACTTGCTAAGGCGAAAACGGCATGCGAATAAGCAAATTTTTATGATAACCGACGGGAAACCGAGCTGTTTAAATATGCCGGACGGCACTTACTATAAGAATCCTATGGGTTTGGATCCTTTTATCACCAGCAAATGCTATAGTATGGCTGCGCAGGCTCGAAAGTTGGGAATACCAATTACAACCTTTATGATTGCTTCGGATCCTTATCTACAGCAATTTGTCGACGAGTTTACAGCTTCAAATCAAGGGAAGGCTTATTACACGGGACTTGGGGATCTAGGTGAAATGATCTTTGAGGATTACGAAGAAAATCGAAAAAAAAGAATACGATAAGAATATATGGATTACACGAAGATTACAACATTTGGTGCATTAAAAACTTCGGGTTATAAACCTAAAACAATAAAAGAAGAATTGCGTCAGAATCTGATTACAAAAATAAAGACGGGTGAAACCGTGTTCAATGGGGTACATGGTTATGAAGATACCGTAATTCCAGAACTTGAAAGAGCAATACTTTCCAAACACAACATTAATTTCTTGGGCCTTCGCGGTCAGGCGAAAACACGTCTCGCTAGGCTCATGGTCAACTTATTGGATGAATATGTGCCTGTGGTTCAAGGTTCAGAGATTAATGATGATCCGTTTAACCCCATATCGCGTTATGCGATAGAGTTGCTGAAGGAGAAAGGCGACGATACACCGATAAGCTGGCATGGTAGAGGTGATCGTTTTGCGGAGAAACTGGCTACGCCTGATGTGACAGTAGCTGATTTGATCGGTGATGTAGATCCCATCAAAGCCGCAAATTTAAAACTGAGCTATGCAGACGATCGGGTGATTCATTTTGGTATGATTCCTCGGGCAAACCGTTCTATATTTGTCATTAATGAGCTACCTGATCTTCAAGCTAGAATCCAGGTAGCCCTCTTCAATATATTACAGGAGGGAGATATTCAGATCCGCGGTTTTAAGTTACGCTTGCCGTTAGATGTACAATTTATATTCACAGCGAATCCGGAGGATTATACCAATAGAGGAAGTATTGTGACGCCGCTGAAAGATCGCATTGGATCGCAGATACTTACACATTACCCCGCATCGGTTGAGATAGCAAAGGCAATTACTGCGCAGGAGGCGAACTTGGAAGCGGCCCAGAAGGAGCAGATATATGTCCCGGAGCTGGCTAGGGAATTGATTGAGCAGATAAGCTTTGAAGCACGAAATAGTGAATATGTTGATGAAAAGAGCGGCGTGAGTGCGCGTATGAGCATTACAGCATTTCAAAACTTATTAAGTACCGCTGAATTACGCATGCTCCGAAGTGGGGAACAAGCAACTGCAGTACGGCTGAGTGATTTTATGGGTATTGTGCCTGCGATAACCGGCAAAGTTGAGCTCGTTTATGAAGGCGAGCAAGAAGGAGCGGGTATCGTTGCAGTGCAGCTGATAGAAAACGCGATTAAAAGCCTTTTCCCGATTTTATTCCCAAAAATTGAGAAACTGGAAAGAGAAAACGAGCGTTATCCCTACGATGATATTGTTCGTTGGTTTTCGGAATCAGAAGGAATCGAATTATCTGATGAACTCAACGATTTGGCGTACGGGCAGGTTTTGGATCAAGTGAAGCCTATCCATGCTTTAATTCAGCAATACCAACCGGAAACGAAACCCGAAGATCTCCATTTTCTGACTGAATTCGTTTTATGGGGACTTACCCTCAACAATAAATTAAGTAAATATAGACTGGGGTCCGGCCTTCAGTTTCAAGATAATTTTCAGGGATATCTGAGAAATAATCTGTAACAGGCAACGAGTAATAGGATGGGTAAGTTTACAGCGCAAACTTACCCATCATGTTATTTTAAAAGGTTTCACAAGGACGGAAAAAGGAGGATAACCTATCTTTTCATTAAAATTAAGTCTATCGATAGACCAATAATAACGACGACAACAGTAAATGACAGATAACCTAAAATATAAACAGCGAGCGCTTTTAAACAACTGGGTATTTTGTAGGGGTCGAAAAATTGTCCAATAGCCCAAACGCTATATACCATAGCGACGATGCTAGCCTGTTCCATAACACCTGTATGTGTTACACCTTCAACTAATGCAAAAATAGTATAGATCAACATCGTGATTCCCAAAATAAAACACAGCAGGATGACAATTTCAAAAAAATTAAAACCGTATTTATTAAAAAATAGTTTCGCCCAAAAAGCGAGAAACAATCCTATCATGATATTGGCGTAACCATAGTGATCCTGGATCCAGAGGTATATCGAACCCGTAGTAGAATGTTGGGATTCGTAATAGCTCACATATTTGTCGTTTACATGAAAAAAATGGCTTACTACAGAGTATATCAGCGAGGTGATGATGATAAAAATAATGGGTTTTACCAGGCGACTCCTGTTCTCGGCAATATATTTTTTTACATTTTTTCCGGGTGTGGTAATGAGTTCACGAATCGTGTACAAGATGCCGCGCTCGAAATGAAGGACATGTTCAATCTCGTGGACGATATAATGCGCATCAATTCTTTTAAGGACCGCTGGCTGTCCGCATTTCGGACAGAAATTCAGCGTTATATCTGTCCCACAGTTTTTGCAATTTGTCATGTTTATACTATGTTATAGGTAATAAATTTGTTAATATTTGAGGATTCTTTCCTTTCCATATTCTGAAAATCTTTGGCTTTAGCCTCCTATCGATTAGAATTTGTCCAAAAATATTATAGATTATGTCAATCAAGGCTACACCTAAGTGTAGTTTTATACCAACCAACTTCTCTCGTAAGGTAAATAGATTTATTGCGCTGTCGTGTAACCGCGCTGTTGGCAGAATCTTTTATTCTATTCGGCCATTTAAATAAAACTATTATATTTGCATAATACTTGAGTTGTCAAGTATTATGCAAATAACAAGAACAATAATATTATGAACGCGATTAATACGATTCTGAACATTGTAAAAGTTCAATCTGTCATCACCAAAAAGTTTGATGGGTTGAGCTTGCATGGACTAAGTCTGACAGACTTTCTGATCCTACATATTTTAAGCCAGGTTCCCGGTAACCGGCTACGGCGAATTGATCTGGCTGAAAGTACCGGTTTAACAGCCTCAGGAATTACACGGATTATTTCCCCCATGGAAAAGATGGGGCTTGTTGTAAAAGAGCACAATGATAGAGATGCCCGGGTCAGTTATGTGAAGCTTACGGCGGCTGGTGATCGAATTTTAAAGGAGGCGACTGTTACAGCTGAGCACATCGCCAATAAGCTATTGGACGGAATGGCCGTAACAGATCTCCTTATTTTTGCTGCGCAATTGAAGTCATTGGGCGGAGATTTATAATTTTAATTTAAAAACACATGAACAAAATAGATAAAAAGCAATTGAAAGCCGAATTCTTGGACAGTAAACCATTGATGGGAGTGTTAACAATTTACAATAGGGTCGAAAATAAAACATATATCGCAGATAGCCTGAATTTAACGGCTCTTTCCAACAGAATCAGATTTATGTTAAACATGGGGCAATTTGACAATAAAAACTTACAGGCGGATTGGAACCAATTGGGCGAGGGAAATTTCCTGTTTGAAAATGCAGTTATTATTCCATTTGAAAACGACAAAATCATTGATTATAAAAGAGTTGTACATCATGCTGCAACTGAGTTGAAGAGTAAAGTGAGTGAAACAACAAGTATCTATTGATATGGCAAGAAAGACGTATTTGTATCCGAGTTATGAAGCCGGAAGGAATCTGGCATTGAAAAATATCCAAGGCCCCATTGTCAATCTCAATTTAATTCAGTTGAGGAAAATCGCGGACTATACTAATTTTCCGGAGATTGCGCCAATCAAAGAAATTTCGGGATACGATGCTTTCATGAATTATATAAAGCTAGCCAAACCTTTTGTGGAAGAAAGCGGCGGTGAGCTACTTTTTGTTGGGCATGGTGACCAGTTTCTGATAGGCCCCGATCAGGAGCAGTGGGATATTTGTCTGCTGATCAAACAGCGAAGTGTGTCCGATTTTTTTTCATTTGAACAAAATCCAGCGTATATGAAGATTATAGGGCATCGTACTGCAGCAATCTTGGATTCAAGACTTTTACCCCTGGAAAATGTCCCGTTTTAAACGGTACTTACCATAAAAATATCGCCTATTTAAATAATAAATGTATATTTGACATTAATAAAAGTAAACCTCGTATCGTATTCTTCTACAGCTTCGTGGAAAAGTGTTTTTGAGCAAATTTAAATTTGTGTTGAATATCCCTTCGATCAAGATAATTTGGAATTTGTGCATTAAATAATCCATGGTTAAGGTGTAATAAAGAAGGTTTACTTGGCAAATGAGCATTTAGAAAAACCTAAAAATTGATCAAACATGAAACTAAAACAAATAGGGGTATTGAGTATTGCATTAATGAGTTTTACCAATGTCATAGCGCAAAAAATATACAATGCAGATAAGGAGGCGGGTTATCTTTTTGCATATTTTGAAGGTTCGGGGGATAAAAATACACAAGAGCAATTGCGATTTGCAGTCAGTCAGGATGCGCAAAACTGGGTTGCATTAAATAACAATAAACCTATTTTGTCATCGGCGGATATATCCCAAACGGGAGGGATTCGTGATCCGCACATCCTTAGGGGAGAGGACAAAAAGTCATTTTATATGGTCGCAACTGATATGTTTACGATAAAGAATGGGTGGGGAAGTAATCCGGGTATTATTTTGATGCGATCTGATAATCTGACGGACTGGAAACACAATACTGTTGACCTGGCAAAGTTATACCCTAAAAAATTTAAGAACGTAAAATGGGTATGGGCACCACAGACGATCTACGATCCGGCTGAAAAAAAATACCTGGTGTATTTTACGGTGAAATCGCATGAGAATGATAAACTTGATTTTTATGCGGCCTATGCGAATAAAGATTTTAGTGGCTTTGAAAAGGAACCTACTTTATTGTTCAGTCCAAAATTTGGCGGTATTGATGGCGACATTGTCTATAAAGATGGGCTATATCATTTTTTCTTTAAGGGTAATACAAAAGATGCTGCCGGAAAAGAAGTAAAAAATGGAATTCAGCAGGCGACAAGTAAATCCTTAAAAGGACCATGGAGAGAAGACTTCCGGTATCTCGATGCCTACGCAGACACGTCTGTTGTTGTCGAAGGATCTAGCCTTTTTAAGTTGAATGGAACAAACGATTATATCTTGATGTACGATTTGTATGCGAATGGAAGATACGAATTTCAGCGCACAGATGATCTCTTTAATTTCTCTTCAAAACCTGAACCTTTTCATAAGAATTTTAATCCGCGACATGGAAGTGTGATTTCAATCAGCAAGGAAGAGTCTCGTCTTCTGAACAATAAATGGGGCGGTGTACCTGGTGAATTGCTAGCTCCTGTGGCTGCGGATGACCGGTATCATTTTACCGCAAAGGGAAATCCGATTATTAAGCATCATTTTACGGCCGATCCGGCAGCATTAGTTAAGGGGGATACACTTTGGTTGTATGCAGGTCATGACTTTGCAGGAGGTCAGAAAGGCTATAAGATGAAAGACTGGATCGTTTATTCTACAACGGATTTAAAAAATTGGACGGAATATCCCGTGTCTTTGCGCATAAGTGATTTTACCTGGGCAAAAAGCGGCGATGCATTTGCGGGACATGTTACCGAACGTAATGGAAAATATTACTGGTACATCAGTTCCAATTGGTCCGGAATAGGGGTTGCTGTCGCAGACAGACCCGAAGGTCCCTTTAGCGATGCATTGGGAAAACCCTTATTGACCAACAAAGACTGTTTTGCTTCTTCCCATTCCTGGGCCTGTATCGATCCAGCTGTTTTTATTGATGATGATGGTCAAGCCTGGATTTTCTGGGGCAACCGCGAGTGTTACTACGCAAAGCTCAAAGAAAATATGGTTGAGATTGATGGCGAAATAAAACAGGTGAATTTTGAAGGACTAGCTTTTACGGAAGCACCATGGGTTCACAAGCGCAATGGAAAATACTATTTGAGTTATGCCACGGAATTTCCGGAGAAGATCGCTTATGCCATGGCCGATAAGATCGAAGGCCCCTATGTCTATAAAGGAATTCTGAATGAAATAGCAGGCAACAGCAATACGAACCATCAAGCAATTGTCCCTTTTAAAAACCAATGGTATTTCATTTACCATAATGGGGGAATTAATCCAGATGGAGGCAGTTTTAGCCGTTCGATATGCATAGACACCCTAAATTACCGTCCAGATGGTACAATCCATAAAATTAAAATGACAACGGAAGGAACTACCGGAGACTAAGCATGAAAAAGCCGGCGAGCAAGCTAAAGTGGCTGCCGTAGAAGGTGGGGTAAAGACCGGTTTAATAAATTAAAAATGTGGAACGACAGCGTCGTTCCACAAAATGTTTTTCAGTGTAGTATTGTAGGATTCTTTTTACAGTATTCTTATCGAATCAATTCAGAAATTTAAAATGATGAGATAGGCATCTCCATTCATTTCGGCAATTACTTCTCTTGAGTCAAGTTTACTTATGGAACAAATGTAGCTTAGAACAGCAGTAGAAAGAATATGAAAAAGATACTTTTTTATGTGAAAATGGGAATATTTGAGTTTTATATAAATACGGTTGTTGCAATATGATACATTGTATCAATTTTACGTCGATTTGTTCCACCATGCTTAATTGTCATAAAAATTCTGTTGATTAGGTCTTTGTTCCAGTTCTATTCCATATAACCACATGAAAAGACAACATCGTTACGTTTTTTTAAATTCTATTGTTTTAAGCAGCACAGCCTTTTTGGTTCTAGGTGTTCTTTTTTCCTGTTCGAGTAACCGCGGATTTTCTGGGAAGCAGGAGTCGATATATCAGCTTGAACTTGATCGTTTAAAGGAAGTGGCGAAAAATAATCTAACAGATAATATAAAGGAGTTCAATGCTTTCGAGCACCGGCCAAAATCGGACGGAGCTTTTGACGAATCCAACAACAAAGACTTTTTAGTCAATAATATTCCGTATTTTGAGAGTTCCAACGATACCCTAAATCGCGTGTATAATTATCGTTGGTGGATGATCAGCAAGCATCTTCGGGATTATTACGATCCACATGATTCAAAGAAATATTGGGTTATAACAGAATTTTTCGGGTATCCCGCCTGGGGATCCTTGAGTGGAGCGATTACCTGCCCAACAGCGCATCAGTTTTACGATGTACGTTGGCTTCGTGATCCAAAATACCTTCGATCTTATGCCGAATATTTTATGCTTGGATCAGCTTCCAAATTAAATCAACGGGAAAACGGTAATTTTTTGACCCATTTGAGCAGGCCCGAAAGTGTTCATTTTTCCAGCTGGATGGTCGATGGTATTGAATCATTTTTAAAAATTCATCCCGATCAGGCCTGGACGCAAAAGATGCTTCCCGCGATGGAGAACCATCAGTACCTTTTGGATAGCCTATTCACTGTGAAAAATCCCGATGCGAAGACCAACGGCATGTACAAAATTCTGGATCTGTACGATGGTATGGAATTCAGCCTTTCGGCGGTGCTTGGCTTGATTGAGAGTAAAGGGCCCTATGCTATTTATACCGATAGTACATGGAGAGATCTTTATTTAGGTTGGGGGACGACAGAAAAGGCTGCAAATACGACTGCGGCGAAAGACTTTCCATTGGCCTTTACCAAAGGTTATCCTGATTTTTATCTGGTGCGCCCATCCGTTGGAAGCTATTCCTTTGGGAATACCAACGCATTGTACAATCTCTATAGACAGGAAGAGCAACATCATCCTTCGATTAAGAATAAGGCGAAAGCAGATTACTATAAATTCAGAAGCCAGGAAATACAGCGGAAATTTCTCAGGACACTTTGGAATGCAGATGATGGTTTTTTTTATACCTTGACAGCCGGAGACAATGCCTATGGTGTACGGGATTACGAAGCGCGGGTGCGGGAATCCGTTGGTTATACCCCGTGGTATTTCAATATGATACCGCATGCGGATAATAAAATGTATGAGGTAGCTTGGGCGATGTTTACTTCCGAAAAAGGTTTCAATAACCATAAAGGAATGAGCACGGCCGAAAGACAACATCCCTATTATAATGAGCAGGCTTATGCCTGGAACGGCAGAGGATGGCCTTTTCAAAACTCAGTCGTCTATAAAGCATACAGCAACTATTTAAGAAATTATAAAAATCAAATCACTGCGCAGGACAAAGAGACCCTGTACGAACAAATTATGAAGCTTACACGGCTCCACGGTTATGCCCACCCAAATATCGGTGAATGGTATATACCAAGTGATGGTGAGCAATTTGGCGGGCAGAATGATTATTTTCATTCAACCTATCCAGACATAATCATAGCGGATCTCATTGGATTTGAGGCATCCCATCACAACAGCTTTCAGGTTCAGCCGCTGATACCTGCTGGCAAAATGGATTATTTTTACCTCGGAAACTTAGCCTATCACGGGAAAACAATAGACATTGTCTGGAAAGAAGACTGGGATCAAAACAAACCTGGAAAACAGTCTATGTTATGTATTTGGGTAGATCATGTTTTAAAGGCAAGCAGCAAAGATCTTGGTGTTAAAATAGACGTAAATTTAGACTAATATTAACAGGTGTTTAACGAATTTAAAATACATCGATTGGAAGAATCTATTTTAACGGAATTTTAAAAAATAAGACTCGATTGCACAACCGTCATTTTAAGTATACGGAACTCAATCGTTAAATTTGAGAAATTGAGCGGTACAATGGTAAATGATTACAAAAAATATGAGCTATTTGGAAGACCGATGATGCAGAAAATCGCATTGAAGGCACCATTTACGTTTGAATTTCCAGTAGCGGAACAGGCTTGCTTCCTCTATGTGCTGGAAGGGGAGATGCAATACCAGGCAAATGACGAAGAGCTAACTATTGCGAAACATTATTCCTTATTGCTGAATTGTATTAATTCTGGAAAGCGAATCCACGATGTGAATCCAACGCGTGATTGTCAGCTGTTAATCGTCACTTTTTATCCAGATACCTTGAAGAAAGTTTACGATAGAGAGTTGCCCTCGTTGCTGCTTGAACCTGAAAATACCATTTCAAACCAATCAAAAGAAAAAATTGACAATAATTTTCTGATCCAGAAATATGTGGAAGGCTTGCTGTTTTATTTTGAAAATCCTTCATTGATCAATGAATATATACTGGTGCTCAAATTAAAAGAAATTATATTGCTCCTGTCCCAAACGAGAAACGCGTCGGTCATACGGGTGATATTATCACAGCTTTTTTCTTCAAATACCTATTCGTTTAAACAGATCATTGAAGCCAATCTGTTTTCCCAATTAACCATTGAGCAGCTTGCGGAACAGAATAATCTGAGTGTTTCTTCATTTAAAAGAGAGTTTGCCAAATTATATCAGGATACACCTGCCAGTTATATCAAAAATAAGAAGCTCGAAAAGGCGGCAGAGCTCCTTTTAGTTTCCGATCAGCGTGTTTCCGAAATTGCCTTTAACTGTGGATTTAACGACCTCGCAACATTTACAAAGAGTTTTAGTGACAAATACCACATATCGCCAACAAATTATCGTCGACAGCTTAAAAGCAACTAAAAACCAATGGTGACTTGTATATAGTATTCCATTTTGATCGAGGGGACCAAGTTTTCTCCAAGAAGATTGTAGTCCTGTTTTTTGAACTAAAACATCAAATCTTTGAACGAAATCAAAAAACCATTTTCCTTATTCTATTGCAACTTTGTAGTGTTTCATTAAAGGGTAGTTATTCCATGGACTGTACCGTGAAAGCGTGACAACGACCTTACATTACAGGAACATTTATTTGAAATTATCAACGTTAAAAATAGAAAAAATGAATTTATCAGGTTTAGGAGTTTTCCACACAGTTATTGGTCTTACAGCACTTTTAGGCGCTGTATTAGGATTTATCAGCTATGGTAAGATCAATCTTACAGTATTATCGGGGAAGTTATATTTTTATGCGACAGCCATCACTTCTCTTACGGCATTAGGAATTTCGAAACAGGGCGGCTTCAATGCTGGACATGTTTTTTCACTCTTCATCTTGGTTCTTGTCACGGTAGCCTATTGGCTGCACGCAACGAAGAAAAGTAGTACGAAGTCTCAGTATTTTGAGAATTTTCTATGGTCATTTAGTTTCTTCTTGTCGCTGGTGCCTACTGTTAATGAGACCTTTACCAGAGTTCCGGTCGGACATCCCTTGGCAAAGGATATAAATGATCCAATTATTGGACAGACCCTTCTTGTCCTCTTTGTGCTTTTTATTATTGCGGTCATTTTTCAATACTTCAAACAAAAGAAAATTAACACTGAATTGGGGTCAGAACTAAAAAATCGAATCCAGTAGATCTATTTGATCCGGGCCGTTCCCGAACGATCATCTTTAGCGCTTTTCGATTCATGTGATGCTGTAATCTAGTTGTACACTATTTAAAATATGACAAACTAATCTTTTGCTTTTTTTGTTTGGTCTTGTAGAAGTTTAACAACATAATCATTTTGAAATATATGCTTAATTACGATTGTCTAAAGAATTTAAAGATGTGCAATGGAAAAAATAATTCAACGGGATTACTTCTCGCAATGGTGGCGGGAGCAGCAGTTGGTACATTGGTCGGTCTATTAGTGGCACCGAATAGTGGAAAAAAAACGCGGAAAAAAATCAAGGAAAAAACAAGAGACCTCAATGAACAGGCAAAACACACATTCGAAGAAGTAGCCGATAAAGTGAAAGAAGAGTATGATCATGTGTCATCCTCGATTAGCGAAACAGCAGGCCATGTGGCTGATAAGGTCTCAAATGAATTTGATAAGTATAAAGATCAAATAAGTGAAAAGACCGCCGAAGAAACGAAAGCGATTAAAGATACAATTAAAGATCATAAAGAAAAATAAGCTTTGTTGTTTCAAACAGCAGACCGGATAATAGCTATTGCTTGGTCTGCTGTTTATTTTTTGATCTCCGCCCCTAAAATTATAATGTCCATACCTAGATGGACCGTTTTACTGAATCCAACGGCCATTCGATGGTCACGGTTAGCTTTCACTAACTTAGTGAAAGCCCGCTCGAAATTCCAGGGGCGAAAGTTTGGTTTTTGTTTTAAACAAGATCGCCACGGATTACCTGAGCACCTAAATTGGTGATTATTTCTGCTGATTTTTCTGAGCGTGCTAAACCAGATACTTGATGTCCCGCATCGATCATTTCTTGAACAACTGCTGAACCTATGAAGCCCGAAGCTCCAGTTATAAATACTTTCATAATCTTTTTTTTCTTGAGACAAAGTTCTGTGTAAAGTTGACGGCAGATGTATCCAAATGTCAGAATGTTGTAGCCATCTTTCAGAAAATCGATGATCTCGTATTTTGCAAGCCGCTGTACCGTTCAAAAAAGATCCTCTGCCACGAAATAAATACAGTATTCACGAAATAAGTAGGGTGTTAAAGCTTCGGGATGATCAGTCAAACTGTCCCATATACAAACGATAGTATTTACCTTTTTGCTTTAGCAATTCTGTATGCGAACCGAACTCTGCGATTCTCCCTTTTTCGATCAGACAGATGACGTCGGCATTCTTGATGGTCGAGAGTCTATGGGCAATGACGAAGCTTGTTTTGTTTTGCATTAACCCGTCAATACCTTCCTGAATAGCGATTTCAGTTCGTGTATCGATCGAGCTGGTCGCTTCATCCAATATTAAGATTGGCGTATTGGCAATAGTTGCCCGGGCGATGTTAATTAACTGCCGTTGTCCCTGACTCAGATTGGCTCCATCATTGGTCAATTCGGTTTTATACCCTTGTGGCAATTGCATGATAAAGCTATCCGCTGCGGCAAGCTTCGCTGCCGCTATCACTTCATCATCTGTTGCGCTGAGCCGGCCATACCGGATGTTTTCCATAACCGTATCGGTAAACAAATGGGTGTCCTGAAATACAATAGATAGTTTTTTACGCAGTTCATTGCGGTCCAGCTTAAAAATCGATGTCTTATCTAACAGAATATCCCCGGATAGCAAAGGGTAGAAGCGAGGCAGCAAATTGATAATTGTCGACTTGCCAGCACCAGTTTCACCCACAAAAGCGATCTTTTGACCTGGTTTTACGTCGATGTCGATATCAAATAAAACCTGTTTTTCCGGTACATAACCAAAATTTACATGCGATAGTGTCACTTGGCCCTGCACCGGTGCCGGCATTGGCTGCGGATCGACGGTTTCACTTTCAGGAGCCGTGTCAATAACGGCAAAAATACGTTCTGCGCCCGCCAACGCTGCCTGTAGGCTATTGTATTGACTGGAAATCTCATTGACAGGCCGTCCAAATTGCCGTGCATACTGTAAAAATGCAGTTAATCCCCCTAAATCGAATCCACGTGTGATCACTAGAATACCACCTGCGATGGTAGTCAGCGCGTAGTTAATGGTGCTCATATTCGCCATCAAAGGCATCATCATGCCAGAATAAAACTGTGCCTTTGTTGCTTTTTCCCGGAGCACTTGATTAAGCTGTTCAAATTGTTCGATGGCGGCGTTTTCGTGCCCGAAGACCTTCACCACTTTTTGTCCGCTGATCATTTCCTCTACATAGCCATTGGCATTGCCGAGTGCAGCTTGGTTGGCGGCAAAAAAACGCTTGCTTTTGTTGATGATCAGTTTCGCCAGATATAACATAAGGGGGATCATGATCAATGCAATAATAGATAGGATAGGGCTGATATACAGCATGAGGGCGAGTGTCCCCAACAAGGTAATTGAGCTGATTAAAAGTTGTGTAATGCTATTATTTAGGGCGTCGCTTACGGTATCCATGTCATTGGTGAAGCGACTCATCAGATCACCATGTTGATGGGTATCGTAAAACTGCAAAGGTAGGTACTGCATGCGGTCGAACAGCTCATTTCGGAGGTTGGAAATCGTTTTCTGTGCAACTTTTATGGTCAGCCGGTATTGCAACATGTTGAAGATTCCTGTAGCGATATAAATTCCGATCATGACGAGGGCGATATGTCCTAGACCAACAATATCTTTTTTAAGTACATAATTGTTGATTGCAGGCCGTAAAAGGTAGTTGCCCGCTAGTGTTCCCGCAGTTCCCAGCAAAAGTGAAATTAAAATCAGCAGAAGCATCAGCCGTTGCAAAGACAGGTAGCGCATCAATCGCCATAAAGCCCTAAATCCCTGTTGGGGCTTTTCATTTTTAATGCGTCTTGAACTTCCGGGGCCGGGTAAACTCACGGGGATGGATTTGTTTGAGGTACTCATTAGGCTTCTTCTTTTTGCAGGTGTTGGGACTGATAAATTTCCTGATAGATGGTATTTGTTTGCAGAAGTATCTCGTGTGATCCGGAACCGACAATGCGGCCTTCTTCCATGACCAATATCTGGTCGGCGTGCATGACGCTTGAAATACGCTGTGCAATAATCAATTGTGTGGTATCCTGCAGATAATTTTTTAAACCTTCACGTATTTTTCGGTCGGTGTCGATGTCCACAGCACTTGTACTGTCGTCCATAATTAAGATTTTAGGTTTCTTCAATAAAGCCCTGGCAATACATATGCGTTGTTTTTGTCCTCCCGAAACATTGACGCCCCCTTGTCCTAGTAGCGTGTGATATCCGGTGGGGAAGGAGCGTATAAAATCGTCTGCACAGGCAGTCCTGGCAGCAGCATAAATATCCTCATCCGTTGCCTGCTCATTTCCCCATTTGAGATTTTCTAAAATAGTTCCTGAAAAAAGTTGATTTTGCTGCAAGACAATCGCAATCTCGCTGCGCAGTTCCTGTAGTTGGTAATTTCTGACATCGATGCCATCGACCAACACGCTACCTTCTGACACATCATACAGTCGTGGGATTAATTGTACCAACGTGCTCTTTCCGGAACCTGTGCCACCTATGATAGCTAAGGTACTCGCAGGCTTCACGTCGAAGCTAATGTTGTCGAGGTTGGGTTTCTCACTTTGTTTGTTGTACCGAAAAGTGACTTGCTGAAAGGCGATCCGTCCTGCTGTGATAGCGTATCTGTTTTGGAGACCTTCCACCGTATCCGATAAGGAAGGCTGTTTCTCTAAAACTTCTTCAATTCTATCACCCGAAGCGATTGCCCTTGAAATCATCATGAAAGTCAATGAGAGCAACATCAAAGAAATAAGGATCTGCGTGATATAACTTAGAAAGGACATCAGTCCACCAAGCGCAAGCGTTCCGGTCATTACTTTCTGTCCGCCAAACCAGGTCACGGCAACAAGCGACAAGCCCATCACCAATTGCATAACAGGCATAATAAGGACAACGATGCTTGAAGCTTTGGTCGCAACATCCATCAAGTCGAAATTGACTTTGTCGAATTTCTTTTTATCAAAATCCTGGCGGACAAAAGCTTTTACCACCCGCACATTGAGTAGATTTTCCTGCACAACACTATTGACACGATCGACCGCCTGCTGCATCTTGATAAAAAAGGGGAGCCCTTTGCGTAATAATATGAAAATGCTTAAGGCTAATATAGGCAACGCAATGGCCATTACGATCGACAGATCCTTATTTATAGAAACCGCAAAGATAATGGCAAAAACCATCATAAGGGGTGCCCTTAGGAGCATACGCAAGCACATCATCATGACTTGCTGCATCATATTGGTGTCGTTGGTGAGCCGCGTAGTAAGCGACGCCGAACTGAAATAATCGGTATCCGCAAAAGCAAAAGATTGTATTTTTCGAAACAGGGCAGTCCGGAGATTCGTCGCAAAACCCACAGATGCATGTGCAGAGTAATAGATGTTGCACAAATTGGCAACGATGGCAACGATGGCTAACCCGATCATGGCCAATCCAATTTTCAAAATGTAGTTGATATCTTTATGCAAGATTCCGTCATCGACAATAATAGACATTAGACGAGGTTGTACAATTTCGCAAAACACATCAATTACAACGAAAAAGGGAATAATCAAAAAAGCCTTTCTAAATGACTTGGTATAAGGGGTAAACGTGGAAAGCTTCATCTACTTGTATATCCATTAAATCATTTAGTCCAGTTTGTATGCCTGAACGCTGTTACTCCTAACGGTAGGCACATAAAGCATACCCGAAGATTTGTCGTAACCGATATCGGCAGCATTTATCTTCTTGTCCCGTGTATCAAGCAATACCGTATTGGAGCCGTCAGGTTTGACATGATAGATCAGTCCTTGCCAGCCCGAAATTACAAATTCGTTGGGTTTAATTTGTACGACACCGTCCAATCCACCTTCCATACCTTTCGATATTACAGTGGTATTTTTATCCTGATCTATCTTAACAAGAGCACCATCCGATAACACATACAAGTCTTTGCCGAAAGCCAGCAGTCCGTTTGCACCTTTGAGATTTTCGGCATATAGCATAGGGGTGTCATTTTCAATGCGATATACTTTTCCAAGTCGCGTATCACTCACATAAACAATACCCTTTGAGTCAACTGTAATGTCATTGAGCAGCTCAGCACCATCGATGGTAATTCTTTTAACGATGCTTGCTTTATCTATATCGATGACGGCAATCGATTTAGCGAATGCTTCCGCTGCATAGAGCCGGTTTTTGTAGATTCCTATGCCCAAAACAGCATTTAATCCTGTCACCCAATCTTTTTTGATAAATTTTCCGTCCATATCCAGTTTACTAATGAATGCCGTTGTGTTAGGTTCGAAGGCAATCGTATTTGAAACATAGAGTACTTTGTTTTTGGCATCTACCCAAACGGACTCTGGAGATCTTAGGGTAGTGTCCGATTGCCATTGAGGCGTTAAAGACTTCTGTCCAAACAGGACTTGTACAAACATGATAAGGGTTAATGTTAACGTAATTTTCATAGAAAATCGGATTGGTGTTTATATTAGTTTAATTTATTCGAGTTAAAAAACGACTACTCAAATGAACTTTTGGTCTTCTGTTAAAGAATAAATAGTTGTAGTCAAAAAAACCGACCATTGAGCTCCTTTAATATACAGCATTTAGATCGTATTGTTTTCTTTTTCGAAAGAAAACCCCATCAGATCGCTTAGATCAATACTTCTTTATAGATAAATTGCTGTAATATTTCTTTTCAATATACGGCAAAATTGCTTTAGGCCCACCAATATATTTATAAATAATTTTTCGTTTCATACCCATTTATAGAAGCTATTAATTTCTTGTTAATAGTTCATTAATGGTACCTCATAACTTTGATTTCGAGAATAAGCCCAATAAAATTTTTGGCCTTTCAAAACAGCGAAGCAGTATGGGCACCAGCATTGAAATAAACCAATATGTATAAACCAGTTTCAACCATTTATAAAAAAAATCACTTGATTATGAGTATTAAAAAGCAAACAAAATTATGTGCGGTCTTCTTGTTGGCAACTTTGCTGGCGTCCTGTTCGAAGAGCGAAAAGATGATGGAGCAACCGCTCCCGAAAGAGGAGGCCAAAAAGGCAAATGGCAATAATGGAGTTTCCGCGACAGGCGATGTTGTTGGCCAGATTACTGTGGGATACCAGGGCTGGTTTTCCTGCGCTGGCGACAATTCTCCCATGGGAACACATTGGTGGCACTGGACCGAGGCCTGGCAACAGACGCCGTCCCAGGGTAATTTCCATATTCCTTCTTGGCCCGACAATAGTGAATACCAAAAAAAATACAACAGCAATTTACCGGCGTTGGGCAATGGTTCACCTGCGTCTTTGTTTTCTTCATTTGACGATCGGACAGTCAATGTCCAGGTTAAATGGATGAAGGATTATGGTATCCACACGGCGGCATTGCAGCGATTTAATCCCACAGGGATAGAAGGTCCCATTCGCAATGCCATTACCGCTAAAGTTAAAACTGCCGCCGAGCAACACGGTGTCAAATTTTATATCATGTATGATGTGTCGGCCTGGGTTAATATGCAGGCTGAGATAAAAAATGATTGGCTAAATCTAATGAAACAATATACTCAGTCTCCAGCCTATGCCAAACAGAATGGCAAGCCTGTGGTCGGTATTTGGGGATTTGGTTTTAATGACAACAACCATCCCTGGTCGGCGGCCGTCTGTCTGGATGTGATCCAGTGGTTTCGCGACCAAGGCTGTTATGTCGTGGGCGGCACGCCAACACATTGGAGGCTGGCACAAGCAGGGGGAGATTCGAGGCAGGGCTACATCGACGTTTACAAAGCATTTGATATGTTGTCGCCTTGGATGGTAGGACGTATCGGAACCATTGCAGACGTGGATCATTATGCACAGCATATCCAAAATGCTGATCTACAGTTTTGTAATTTAAATAACATAGACTATCAGCCCTGTGTATTGCCGGGCTCACTGCAGGAGGGGCAAAGAAAACATGGTGATTTTATGTGGCGACAATTCTATAATCTGACTTCGCTCGGTGTCAAGAGTATGTATGTGTCTATGTTTGATGAGTACAACGAATCCAATCAGATCGCGAAGACTGCTGCAACCCAACAGGATGTTCCGGTTGGGCTGGGGATTAAATCCATGGATGAAGATGGGACTGCTTGTTCTTCGGATTACTATCTCCGGATCACAATGGACGGTGGAAAGATGCTAAAGGGACAGATACCGCTGAACCCAAATAGACCAACCTCCCCACAATAAGTCAACTTTTAACGAACACAATTGGTTTATATAGTTTAATAGTGCGGCCGAATCTTCGTTATGAAGATTCGGTTTTTTATAGGGTTTTATTATCCGATCAGAAAAGCACTTTTCATTTTCAATTCAGACTTTCTTTAGTAACTTTAATCTATGATGAACGTTGCGCTTACCGTTTATAAAACTTCGCAGCATACGTTTTGTCTTGTACAGCGTTGGTCGGCAAGGTTGTCATGTACCATCCTTGGTCCTAGGTCCAAGGGTATTCATCGACCTAAATTCAGACGATGTTGGGGTGGTTTCGTGTAGCTATAGATTGTCATGTTTCAAAAAAAAATAAAAAAAATGCTCTTTATAATTTTATTCATCGTGGCGGTAATCGCAGCAGGTGTAGCCTATTATTTATTCACCAATGGTAATGTTAAAGTAGATATGGCCTTGAAGTCAGCTACGCTATATGATTTTAAAGTGAAGGGGTTGGATGGCTCGTCCATCGATTTTGCGCAGTTTAAAGGTAAAAAGATACTTGTTGTAAACACCGCTTCTAAATGTGGATTTACACCACAGTACGAGGGACTCGAACGCTTGTATAAAAGATTTAGTGATAAGTTGGTCATTGTAGGTTTTCCATCAAATGATTTTTTAGACCAAGAACCTGGTAAAGATGCCGAAATAGCTGCTTTTTGTCAACGGAATTACGGCGTAACTTTTCCGATGGCAGCAAAGATTGATGTTAAAGGAAAGCGGCAAGCGCCTATTTATCAGTGGTTAACAAATAGAAGCTTGAACGGCGTAGAAAGTTCTGCTGTCCTGTGGAATTTTCAGAAATATCTGATCGATGAAAACGGCAGGCTTATCAAGCATTTTCCTCCAAAAACAGATCCCGAAGATCCAGCAATTGTAGCGCTGATCGATTAGTTAGACAGCGTTCATTCAACTTTCTTTAAACAGTTGAAAGTCCGCGGTAGTGGCTGGCTGCAGAATGGGAGAAATTCTTTTTTAACTTATTTCTTCACCGCCACTTGCTTACCTGCAGTACTTTTTCATCCAGCTGCGCAGCCAATGATTTCACCCGCGCTTTTAAGATCAATTTTCTACCAGCAATTGTTTGGGTAAAAATTAATTCACAATTCCCTACATGTGCTTCCCACTGCACGGTATCCGATTGAAGAAAAAGTTCACAAAACCGTTGTATCCATTGGTTACGGATTGCACGTGTCGGTGCGAGAATTAGCGTTGGTTTATTGATGCGTATAGCAACTTCAAGCCCCAGGACCGTCTTACCTGAGCCGGGAGGTGCCACCACATGTAAATGACCATCTTTAAGATGCTCCTGTAATTCTTCAAGTACCCGTAATTGGTATTTACGCCATGGATATTTGAATTTAATTGCTTTAGGGTACTCAGTCAATAGATTCGGATAATTTAAAATTTACACCATATTGCAGCGCAATATACCAATTTAGTTGAAATTACGATTTGTTGGAGAGGCTTGTGAAATTACCTCTATTGACCTCGAATTTAGGCGACGATATGGAGACTATGTTTTCTTTAAGTTAAATATTGTATATGCTCGCCGAGGGAAAAAAACAACCATTTTATCCACGATAGAGATACTTTCATAGTGCGTTTAAAGCACTTTCAAGGCACTAACCCCTTGTACCCGAACAGTGGTATATCCGTGCTTTATCTGTGCTTAGCATGTGCTTCATCTGTGCTTGATCTGTATAGCCTCCAAAAATGGGCTCTTTTTAAGCCCTGAATTTCAGCAGGTGGTTAATTAAAAGTTGAAAATAAGCAGGGTGGATTTTGGCTCCGTTTTGTCTGCTGTTAGGCTTATTAGATGGCATAATAATTACTATTCGCCGAGATTGACTTTATATTCGTGTATCAGTGCCAGAAAATAATTTGATATCTTTGTAAGCGTACTTGAAGGAGTTGTCAATGCATAAACAAAACGTTATCTCGGTTATATTATTCATAAAACCAAGAAATCAGCAACAGCAATTGTAAAATACGAAGTAATATGGGAAAAATTATATTCAGATTTTGGTTGGTTAATGTATTGATAAGTGTCGCGCTATTTATACTGTACCGACTTGTTATCGCAGAGACGGATACGGCTGCTACGGGATTTCTCGAGACAATCATCGTTATTCTGGATATTATTGTCAATTTGGGTTTTTCAACAATTTATCTTTTCGCGGTGATTTTATGTTCCTTACTATTTTTTCTAAATCATATCGAAAAAATTCGCCGTAATAAAGGATTATCGTTTTTGACATTTTCGGGAATACCGGCTGTTTGCCTGATCTTACTGATCATTTATATTTTGGTTGGATTTTATAGATATCATATGGTTCTTGACCCGTTAAAAATGCTGCTTCTGTTCTCCGTTATTTATCTAGCCAGCACCATCTTAGAATTTATCCTGTTCCGGAAAATAATCGAAAAACAGCAGGCTGACCCGAAAGTTCAGCAATAAATCGCGTTGTTGTCGTTGGTCGCACTAGTTCTTTAATCAAAATTGGCTGAGTTCAGATAACCCGATGATCTGAATGTTTCTAAGATGTGATTTGCTTCAGCTTGATCCATATCATTCGCGAACTTTATTGTTTTAAAACCATATTCAAATCGAATAGTACCTCTATTTTTAAAACGGTGATAAATCATTCCTGCGGCTTAAAAAAATGAACTCAAGAGGTTCTTCCTCAACATGAAAATGCTTTACTTCGCGTAGATCAAATGCCTTGTCCCTGAAGAATATATCATTTTTTCTGGCAATACTGATCTGCTCACGGTCTTACAAGATGATTTCTTTGCCAATTAAATACCACAATAAGGTTTTAATAACAAATAAACCGACAATGGTCCAACCGGCTAACCAGACTATCGTAAATAGACGATCAAATCCCAATCCCTTAGTTCCGTTATTAAAAAAGTCATTTAGGTAGGCTGAACCAACAAACATGAATCCAACAGCCCAGGCGACCAGCCACAAACTCAGGAACATCATGACAGGCACATGTTTTTTTGCCGGAATGGTAATCTGATATCCGTTTGGCGTTTGCTCAATGATTGCTATACCATCATAAGGTCTTTCCATGGTAGTAAGTTTTTACTTGTTTAAAATGGGTTAATTTATTCAGCGCTAATATGCGAAAAATAGAAGAATAAAGAATCAACTTTTTATCATTAAATCGGAGTTGAATCAGGAGAATTCTACTACTAATCAAGTAGGCTTAACTAACATATCATCAGTTTGTTGTATGGTTATTTTCAATAAATGCTAATGCTTCTTCTAACTGATTTTCATCAAAATAACGCTCTTCTAAAGCCGAGTTAAATAGATGGAGTATCTTGTTTTCAATATGGATTATTGACTTCATGAAATCTGAATGAGATACAACGGCACAGCGGCCGATTTTTCCGAAATGTTTAATTCCCCATAATTCACCTTCAAAAAATGCTTTTAATTTCATGTCTTTAATCACAGCCATACCTGTAACTTTAATCAAGATGTTAACATGCACATAACCTTCATTCAATTTTTCTTTGAAAAGCTGCTATATCAACAGCGCATCAGGTTCTGTAAATGATCCGAGTATTTCCAAGGCAAGCGCATTTCCCTTTAATTTTTTTATTTGATTGATCATATTGGTTTTTTATTTTTATGTAACTATCGGTAGCGAAGTTAACAGATTATAGCATGCAACTGGGTTATCCCTTCCTGGCGTATCTACTGTCCTTTACAAAAAAACGCAGGGGTAGGACTGCGTGCTCCTGAGCATAAGCGATACCGATTCGTGCTGCTTTTCCGATTTGTGCTGAACTGTATTTTATTCCCTGATCTTCAATCCATATGCTATCACCGGTCAATAATGCGCTATTAAATGAGGCGTCAATTCCCAAAGCTTTAGCTGTAGATCCCGGTCCGTTGGAGAAGGAGGGTTTTTCGGGTCGCACAGGTCTCCGCAATGCCATTACGTCAATGCCAACCAACGGTTCAATCCCTCTAATTAGAACGCATTGGGGATCGTCTGCTCCAGAAGTCACAATATTCAACAGATGGTGAATACCATAACAGAGGTATACATAGGCGACGCCACCTTCCTTGTACATCGGCTCGGTTCTCGATGTTCTCTTTCCGTTAAATGCATGGGATGCTTTATCCATAATGCCAAAGTAAGCTTCGGTCTCGACAATTCTACCCGCTGTTACCAGGCCATCTTTTTGCGTATAGAGAACTTTTCCTAACAGATCTTCCGCCAGGAATATGGTATTTGTATTAGTGTAATAAGATTGAGGTAGTTTAACCATTTTTTATCCTTCTAACTGTCAACGATTATGTTCGTCGCATGACGGTGATTAAATATAGAGAAAATCATTTGATTCGCTATTCATTAGCCAATCAAATGATTTCAGGGCTTATATTCAGGAGCAGATGAAAAGCCTGTTTATCTTAATTTTCGTGTTTCCTTAGCAGATGTTATTGGTAAGACGGCACAGTTTGACAAACAATAAGTACAGTGTATGCTGTGTGGATTATTTTAAAAAGCTATTCAGATAACCTAAAATGCTACCAGTTTGGCCTATCAGGCTGACGTGGCTTTGTCCTGGGATAATAGCTAATTGGGATTTCGGCATTTGTCCAAAGTCACCAACTACTTCACCGCCCAATAATTGATATGTTTTTACCAGCTCGATCTTGTCTAGACCGTCGTTGTCTCCAGCAATCAAGAGTACAGGTGAAGATATTTTGGCAATATTTGCGTCTCCCAGATCATATGGTTGCTGTGCCAATGAGATCATCTGTTCCAAAAATTTTGTCCACTTTGTTTTGTCGGGAGCAACGGTTTCATAGGCTTGCTGCATCGGACTATTTTCAAATAATGCTGGTTTCATGTTCTGGAAGGCTTTGTTAATTTCCGGCATCCATCCCTTACTTTTATAGGTAGCAGAAATAATGACTAATTCATCTAAGCGCTTCGGATACTGAATGGCAAATTGGTAGGCTACTGCCCCTCCAAAGCTGTAGCCAAGCACTGCAGCATGTTCAATTTTCAGATAATCCATCACTTTGGCGACATCAGCTGCAAGTATGGCGTGGTCAAATTTTCTATCAGAATAGGGTGAATGGCCATGGCCCTGCAACTCAATGGCGATGACTTTCCTGTTTTTTGACAGTTCGGGTATGAGCTGACTCCAGTTTGTGCTGATGGTCATAAAAGCGCCGTGTAATAATACAATCGGTTTTCCAGTACCATAAATTTCATAATATACCTTGCTGTCCTTAAGGTGTACTAAACCTTGAGCCGAGGGTTTAATTTGGGCATAAGATTGCATAATAGTAATCATCATAATGATATAAAGTAATGATTTAAAAATAGTATTGGTTTTGATACGTGTGTTCATAACGAATTTATTTAAAATGTACATGACAAATATCATTACGATTTCCCAGGAAAATACTGTGGAAATACGACAAATATAGGGGCGATTGCGTCAGAAACGCAAGCAGACAGTTCGGTAAAAAAAGATCGGAGCGCGATAATACCCGAGGAGAGGATTTCGTATCGCTGGGGCAGTTGAGGTGTAATTAAAAAAGACAGGGACCAATATCCTATACCAGCCCCTGTGTTTTGCTATTATTTCAACTTATCTTTTACACTTTTAGCATGATCTAAGTGGTTTCTAAGTGTTGGTAGAGTCTTATCTACAAACGCTTTCAGCTCGGTATCTTTAAGATTTTTACTAGCGTCCTCAAACAGCTTGATATCCTTTTCATGGTCTTTAACCATATCTTCGATATACGATTTATCGAAGTCTCCGGGCGACTTTTTGGACAATTCATCCTTCAAATTTTGCTCATCTGTACCCAAGGTGGCTGGTAGCGTGATATTTTTTGCTTGTGCAAGCGTTGCAAGTTCATCATTTGCTTTGGAATGATCTCTAATCATCATTTCGCCGAAGGCTTTTACATCCAGATGCTGGCCTTTTTCCTTTGCCAGTTTTCCAAGTTCTACCTCAGCCATGCCACCGTTCGCTGCTTCAGTAACGAATTTTGCATCGTCTTCACTGACAGCAACAGGCGTCGTTGCCGTATTATTATCGTCTATGTTTTCTGGTGCTTTTGTTTCGTTGATACTGTCCGCTGTTTTTTTGCTGTCGTTATTTGCATTGCCGCAACTTTGGACAGCAACAATAGAAAATGCAATTGCTAGGGTCAAAAATATTCTTTTCATGATCTTATGAGTTTTGATTTCTAGATAAACAGTGGTCAAAACAGTATCGTTTCAAAAAAATGACCAACGCAACTATCTCATATTACATTCACGTGTTTTTTAGCTTCAAAAATTTAATAGTGATACCCAGCTGACCCAGGTGGTAAAAATCGTGATGGATAAGGCCTGTCAGGAGATATTTAAGGTTATGCGGGAAATCAGGATTCGCATGTTTATAGGGTTGTTCGAGGAAGGAATCGTCTTTGCGGTTGAGAAAGTGAATAACGTGTCGCTGACTATCCCAGAAATCTTCCAACAGCTTTTTCCAGCCTGTTGTCTTCAGTTCGTCATTCGTTCGCCAATTCCTAGCTTCGTTCATTTCGAGTCCCCGTGGATTTCCCTTCAATCGGCTTAGAACCTCCTTACGCCATTCAATGAGATGCGACATCAGTTCCGCTACACTGTGCATTTCTGGGATAGGACGCTCATAAACAGATGATTCGGTCACCGTAGCTAATTTTTTTTCAAAATTTTCATCGATCCATAGATCGGCGTGCTCCACATCCTTTAATTGCTGAATGATATCTTTTATCAGAATAGTGCTCATAATGACTTAGTTTTAAAATGATTAAGTTTGAGATTTTAGAAAGTAAACCGAACTATACAGGAATTAGTTTTAACCAATTGTGTATTCGTTTAAAATGCTAACATCGTACTGAAGAATTCCAGCTAGCAACGCTGGAATAGTTGCGGAGTGAAAAGGTTCTATGGAGGATGTAATCAGTAGACAAACTATTATTTGCTGAATCTTGTCCTTCTATCGAGATTCCCTAGGAAAGGCAATCGCTTTATGATCCGGGCTCATACCCGCGTTTTATGGTCTCGAACAATCGTATTGAAATGGCTGATCAAAGATCCACAGCACGTCTGTCTATCAACGAATTAATGAAATAGGCTAAATTGTTAGAATCCGAAGGCAAATTGGAGGATGCTGTCAAAAACTATCATACAGTTATCGCAAAGGATAAGCTGTATACCGCTGCATATAATCGGCTCATGATTGTATATCATAGGCAGAAAATGTACAAGAAAGAGCTAAGTACCATAAAGAAGGCGCTCGCTGCCTATGAAAATGATCTGTTGAAAGATCAGCGCAAATGGAAGAAGCTGAACGGTGGGTCAGCGGACTTAAGTCAGCGTTTGGCCAAAGTACTGGGATTAATGCAGGAGGATGGCCTTCCAAGATATGAAGAACCGCAAGTCATGGCCTGGAGAAAGCGTTTGGGAAGGATAGAGCAATCTATCAAAAAGGCAAAAGGTGTAAAGACCTAGACGCTTTAAATTTGTTATAAAATCGTAAACGAAATTGTAGATGCTACTGTTCACTATAAAACTCATTAGTTTTAATAAGTCGATATTGAGCCGAAAACCATTTTAGAAATGACGATGAAATACATATTCTGCACGGTTGAAACACCCAAAAATTCAAATGCTAAATACAACTATGAGCCAAAATGTGGCGGATTTGTTCTAGCAAAATACCTTCCTTTGGGCTCAGTTTTCCCCTATGATTTCGGTTTTATCCCGGGCACGGTAGGAGAGGATGGTGACCCTTTGGATATTATCGTTATTTCGGAACAAGGGACGTTTCCTGGCTGTATATTGAAATGCAGAATAATTGGTGCAATAAGGGCGATACAGCAAAATAAAGATGGCGACACTGTAGAAAATGACCGGTTTTTGGTTGTGCCAGAGGCTTCAGCCGTCTTTGGTCACATTCATCGTGTCGCCCAATTGCCTGAAACCGTGCTCGATGAACTGCAACAGTTCTTCATAAATTATAATAAACAGGAAGGCAAAAATTTCCAGCCTTTGAAAATTCTAAGTGCTAAAGATGCATGTAAGGCAATAGAAAAAGCAAAAAGTAACAGTCAGCCCATCAAAAAAATTGAACTTTTTCTTCCACTCTACGATGCGTCGGGAACACCCTTCTCCGCTCAACTATTTCAGGATATTGGTAAGCAGCTCATTAAAGACTTTGGCGGGATAACAGCTTATACGCGTGCCCCTGCCATTGGTATATGGATCGATCCTAAAAAACAGCCAATTAAAGACGAGAATGTGGTTTATGAAATCATGGTTGCTGAAATCGACCATGCCTACTGGAAACAATTCAAGAAAAAACTTGAAATACAATTTGCCCAGAAAGAGTTAGTTATTAGACAAAGTGAGGTCGGGCTGCTCTAGTCGGTATATTAATACTGTAGATCTGCTGGAATGTAGATCTAGTAGGCTTATAGATTTATTTAGTTTGAAGCGTAGGTGAACGGAAAATCAAAATAGAAAATAGATCCCTTATCCTTGGCGCTTTGAACGTGTATCTGTGAACCATGTTTTCGCAGGATTTCTGCGACCAAATATAGGCCGATGCCAAATCCAGATATGTTAGAAGTATTTAGGTTATCCACCCGATAGAATGATTTAAAAATATTTTTTTGATGTTTGGGCTCGATTCCAATCCCTTCATCCTGAACATATATACGTACTTTTTCGCCTATTATCTGCGTGCCAATAATAATCGTTCCGCCGTGGGGAGAGTATTTTATGGCATTGTTAAGTAAGTTGGCAAAAACCTGATCCATTTTGGGCCAGTCAGCTAAAATATGAACGGTAGGATCGCAACGCAGTTCAATGCTGTGCCGATTCGTTTCCAAATCATTAATACAGTCTCGCATTAATTTGTCAAGCTGAAAAATGGTTTGGTGAAGTTGCAATTTTCCTTCGTCTACCTCCGTTATACTTAGAAAATCCGCAATCATGAGCATCATTTTTCTTACTTGGGATTCGATCTTAGTTCCTATCTGGGCACTTTTTTCACCAAATATAGTTGCATGCTGTTGCATCATCTGCGCACTCATCAAGACTGTGGTGAGCGGTGTTTTGAGTTCGTGGCTTGCTACGGATATAAACGTATTTTTTCGCTTCTCTTCCTGCTTTTTTTCGCTGATATCCCTTGCAATTTTTGATACACCAATGATCTCGCCGAGATCGTTTTTTATGGGGGATATCGTCAGCGACAAATCGACCAATTTGCCTGATTTTGTCTGCCGAACAGTTTCAAAATGCTTGATGGAATGTCCCATGCGCATTCGCCCCAGGATATAATCTTCTTCAGAATGCCTATCTCGTGGAATTAATTTTAGGATGGACTGACCGATCGTTTCCGCATTTGAATAGCCAAAAAGATTCGTCGCAGCGTCGTTCCAGCTGGTTATAATACCGTCTAGTGTCTTTCCGATAATCGCATCGTAGGATGAGTTAACAATGGCTGCGAGTTCGGCACTTTTTTCTGTCGCTTTTTTCTGATCTGTCACATCCATAAGCGCTCCGATAATCCTGCGCGATTCTTTGCTGCCGCTAAAGAAAGCCGATCCCGTGATTTTTACAAAGGCAATCCCATGTGTGATAGGTCTTATAATGCGGCAGGTAAACTCAAAATGGCCGTCCATTTTATTTTCGCTCAGCCCTTTCATTTGCTGGAAAATAGCGGGTTGATCTTCCGGATGGATGAGCGTTATCATCGCTTCTTTCTTTTGGATTGGGGCAGAAAGTTCCAAAATTTCTTGAGCCTGTGGGGAAAGTTGAACTATTCCTTTCGCAGCGTCCCAATCCCAGGTCCCTAGTCCGGTAGAGGCGATGGCAAGGCGAAGTCGCTCTTCCTTCTCCTGTAGGATTGCTGTGAGTTTATCTCTTCTTTTTTCTGCAAGTACGGCTTCCGTAACATCTTTGGTAAAACACATCGAATGGACAAATTCGTCATCCTTCATCAAAGCACTGGAATTTATAACAACATGCTTTATATCTCCATTTTTGCACCTCAGACTTGCTGGATAATCCTCCACACGTTGATTATTTAAAAGCATGTGTAGGATTTTCGAAATGGTATCCTGATCTGTGTGAAAGTCTGCAATGGGGAAACCAATATATTCTTCCTTACGATAACCAAGAAGGTCAAGTTCAGCTTGATTGGCCCAAATAATAACCCCTTCCCGGTTAACCCAATGTAGTGCTAGAGATGCACTGTCGATAAAGTCAGTTAGTTCAGTAATCCGGTTGTTGAGCTCGAGATTTTCAATTCGTAATTGTTCTCTTTGTTCGGAGCTGTTCATAAAGATGTCGTATGGTGTTATAAAGACAATTATATGGATATAAAACTACTTTAAAAAAGGTAAAAGTACGGGTCATCTTAATGATAAATAACAAAAATCGCACTGAACTATGTTTGAAGGTATTTAAAGTAAACAAAAATTGGGTGACGGCAGTTTGAAAGTAATAATATCGAATAATTTTAAGTATAATATTTCATGGCGGACAGCAAAAAATAGAGGCTATTATATCATGGACAATAATAAAACATCAATTTACAGTGCCCTTGCTGCCAATCTTCTGATAGCGCTGACCAAATTTATCGCCGGATCTTTTACCAACAGTTCTTCTATGATTTCTGAAGGAATTCATTCCACAGTTGATACGGCTAATCAGCTGTTGATATTATATGGATTGAAACGTAGTAAAAAGGCGCCCGACCAGTCTCATCCCTTTGGTTATGGAAAAGAGCTTTATTTTTGGTCCTTTGTCGTTTCTATTCTCATATTCGGTTTGGGGGGGAGCGCTGTCCATCTATCAGGGATTGATGCATATACTGGAGCCCGAATTGATGAAAGATCCTTTCTGGAATTATATCGTCTTGATTCTCTCGCTTATTTTTGAGGGTACTTCTTTTATTATTGCTGTAAAAGCATTCAACAAAACCCGAAAGGGGGTTGGCTGGTGGGATGCGATCATTAAAAGCAAAGACCCCTCCAGTTTTCTTGTTGTTTTTGAGGATGGAGCAGCAGTGGCGGGACTATTGATTGTCATGATCCTCATGTCGCTAAGCCATTCCCTGCAGATTCCCGAATTGGATGGATTAGCTTCTGTAATTGTTGGGGTGCTGTTGGTTTTTGTTTCGTTTATTCTCGCCAGGGAAAGTCGGAGCTTGCTGTCTACCTATCAGCCTCCTGAAGACGTTATATTGATGCTTATCATTGATTTTAAGGATGATCTTGATACAGAAGATATTACCGAAGCAATTGCCCGCATCCGTACACGCATTAAAACCGAATTTCAATTTATCCATTATGTCATTATCCAACCAGAATAAATATTAACCGCCAATTAACCTTGATAGCTATTTTAATAGCAGCTGCTTCGTTTTGAAAGTGAGCTTTTGCAAGGACATCGCGGGGGACTTATGCCAAGATTGCAAAGAACACAGCGTTGGCTAGCACAGTAAAATGTAGCGTTGGCCTATCTTTAGGATGGATAACCGAGTTTCGGAACTTTATCGAAAAATTATGTAAGAAGTAGAAGAATGAGAATGTAAACGTGTAAGTTTGTAGATCACCAATATTAAATTTAAGGTTATGCTATATTTAGGAATTTTGGTCTTTTTTGGACTTATTACATTATTTGCTTCATTTTATACGGTAAAGCAAGAGTCTGCAGCCGTGATAGAAAGGCTGGGTAAATTTTTAAAAGTAAGTCATGCAGGTTTGCATTTAAAAATTCCATTTTTGGATCAGATCGCTAAGCGGCTGAATCTTAGGATAAAGCAATTGGATGTCATAATTGATACCAAAACATTGGATAATGTTTTCATTAAGATGAAAGTTTCTGTTCAGTATCAGGTAATCAGAGATAATGTAAAAGACGCGTATTATCGTCTGGAGAATCCCGAAAATCAGATTACATCGTATGTTTTTGATGTTGTGCGTGCTGAAGTTCCAAAAACAAAATTAGATGATGTTTTTGTAAGAAAAGACGATATAGCCATTGCTGTAAAAAGTGAATTGCAGGATGCGATGCAAAGCTACGGTTACGATATTATCAAAGCATTGGTGACAGATATTGATCCTGATGAACAGGTGAAACATGCTATGAACAGGATCAACGCTGCTGAACGCGAAAAAACTGCCGCAGAATATGAGTCTGAGGCGCAAAGAATACGAATTGTTGCCGTTGCAAAAGCTGAAGCAGAATCTAAAAAATTACAGGGGCAGGGGATTGCAGACCAGCGAAGAGAGATTGCGAAGGGATTGGAAGAATCGGTAAAAATGCTGAATGCGGCCAATATCAATGCACAGGAAGCTTCTGCCTTAATTGTAGTGACGCAACATTATGATACGCTGAATGCCATTGGAGCCAATAGCAGAAGCAATTTGGTCTTGCTTCCAAATTCGCCAACAGCAGCAAGCACTATGCTGAATGATTTGGTAGTTTCAATGGCTGCAGCACAAAAAATTGATGGGCATACTAGTGCGCAATTGCCTGAAATTCCTAAAGATAGCAGTCGGCAGGAATAAAACAAAGGTAGCGTGGTATAAGCGCTACCCTTGTTTTATTGTTTCATTAGTATCCCGGGTTTTGGATCAGATTGGGTTCGACTTGAAAGCTACTTTCGTGGAAAGGCCAGAGGTATTGATGTTTCAAAAATTTTCTATCTTCAATTTTAAGCACCTCAGATTTCCCGTCCGCACTTTGTCGCATATGACCCAATGCAGGTTGATTAAGAACTACTTCTGCTGTTTTCCATCGAAGAATATCACTATAGCGCAGCCCCTCACCGGCAAATTCGACTCTTCGTTCATTGCGAATTAAGTCAATCCATTCTTGTTGAGATCTCACCGTAAGATTGACATCTGCTACATTCATATCGAGTCCTGCACGTTGTCGAATCTGATTGATACAGCTTTTCGCTAATTCATCTACGTTATTCAACATAATTTTGGCTTCGGCATAGGTCAATAACACTTCTGCGTAGCGTGCCAAAGCAAAGTACATATTACCTCCCGTCCGAAATGCATCAGCTTCATCGACAAATTTCTTAAACCAATAGCCCGATCGGCTGCTTCGTAAGTTTTGATAATAGAATAGACTCTTTGAATCATAAATATCTATTTTTTCTTTGTTGAATAGGTCGCCCTGCCCAAAAATACTTGCTGTGTAACGTGGATCGCGATTTAATTTGGGGTTGAGCTCATATTCCTGCTTGCTGTGTAAGGGGCATTTGTCAATCGAACGTCCTTGTAGTGTCCAATAACTATCAACCAAAGACTTCAAAGGAACGACATAAGATTGCCCATTTCCGGTCTTATATTGTGGGGCAAGATGCTGAAAGGAATTTGTAGCAGAATTATTGTGGCTTTCCATGTCAAATTTGATGATAAACTCCTTATTGGTCTTGTCAGCTTGATAATTGAATAGGCTAGCATATTGGGGGTGAAGTTGATATTTGCCACTGTCCATTATTTCCTTCGCAAGGGTTGCGGCAAGCTCATAGCGTCCATTGTAAAGAGCATATCGCATGACCAACGTTTTGAAGGAGTATTTGTTGAACATATAGGCGTTTGTGGTACCTTCATTTTCAGGGAGCCTGTTTGCCACATCTTGGCTCATTTCAAATAGTTTGTTCAGTATTTCAGCTTTCGGCGTTACTGGAGGTATTGCTTCTTCAAGTGTAACCGGGACTAGGACAAAAGGTACGTCACCCCAAACTTCAGTGATCCTGAAATAATGCCAGATACGTAGTGCTTCTAAGATTGCTTTATATTTTTGTCTTATCGACTCATTTTCCACATAGGGAATGTCAATATTCGCGAGGTAAGTATTGATCCGCCCCACGTGTTTATTATATAATGTCCAATAGTACTCAGCCAAACGTGCGTTGCTTGTCATATTGCCATTGGCAATGATCATATGGTGGTCTGTCTCTATTCTAGCATAGGCGTTATCGCTACGACCATCTAACATATAGAAGAGCAGGCGACGTTCTCCTGGTCCCATAAAAACATCCAAATAACTACTGTAGACTACCCGACGTAAATCTTCTTCGGTATTGAAGAACTCGTCGAAGGATGTTGCGGTAGGATCTCGTTTATCAAGAAATTTTTCGCAGCTACTTAACGTTGCTAGCGCAATTATCAAGGTTAAAATTTTCTTTTTCATTAGCATAGTTTTAAAAAATACTCGCACTCAGTCCAACACTGTAGGTTGCCATACGTGGATAATTTCCGTTCCCATCATTTGTTCCAGGACTATCGACATCAATACGTTCGGGGTCAAGACCTTCCCATTTCGTGAACGTGAATACATCCTGCGCATTAACATATATTCTAAAATTTTTGATGCTTTTGCCGATTTTAGGAAATGTATAACCAAGCTGAAGAGACTTGATACGGAAAAAGGCAGCATTGCTAAGCCAAACATCACTAAGTAGGGTATTGGGGCTTGGCCCCGTCCAAAGACGTGGAAAACGGCTATTCGGATTGTCGGGGCTCCAATGGTTTGCTACATATTCGACACGCGGTGCGCCGAGATCGTTACTGTTTCCATCAACATACACCGGATAGGCCTCTTGTCCGATCAAGCGGCCCGTGCGCTTTCCGATCCCCTGACCCAATGCTGAGAAATCCCAGCCTTTATAGCGAAAGTCCAGATTTATAGCATAGTTATAATGGGGAAGAGGGTCTGCCAGATAGCTGCGGTCCTCATCGTTGATTATACCATCCTGATTTTTATCCACGTAGCGGATGTCGCCAGGTTTTGAATTTGGCATTTTAGCGGGCGTTGCGTCAACTTCCGCCTGCGTTTGGAAATAGCCATCAGACTGGAAGCCATAATAATTGTTGATTGGGACACCTTTGTACCAGATTCGGTTATTATCGCCTTTAAAGATCAATCTATCGTTTTCATTGTAGCCCGCTTTGAGCATTCGGTTGCGGTTATCAAAAATCATTCCACCAATCGTATACGAAAAATCGTCCTTTTTGTCGGACCAGCTTGCTGACAGCTCCCAACCGTTATTTTCCACGGCACCGATGTTGACCGCAGATTCCAGACTATTTGATCCCGTGAGCGGAGGGACGGCAAATTGGTCATAAATAAGATCGTATGAATTTTTATGATAAAGCTCTGCCGTAAAGGATAGTCTATTTTTAAATGCATTGACGTCTAGGCCCAGATTCCATTGCTTCTGTTTCTCCCAGGAGAAATTTGGATTGGGAACACGTATTGTCCAGCCCCAGGTATTAACAGATTCCTGCCAGAGGTATGGCGCTACATTTTCGTTTCCGATAAGTCCATAGGAAGCTCGTATCTTAATGTTATTAACTGTTCCCGATTCGAGAATAGGTTTAAAAAAATGTTCGTTATGTAAGTTCCAGGCGAAAGCTCCCGAGGGAAAAAATCCCCAGCGATGACCGGGGGCAAACTTGCTACTCCCGTCTGAACGTCCAGTCAACTCTAAAATATAGCGGTTGTTAAAGGAATAATTTAATTTACCGAAAAAAGAAGCTTTGCTGATTTCTCTAAAATCGGTGAAGGTGTAATTCATGACTTCTGAACCTGCGGTTAGATAGATCTTGTCTTTGTGCTGGCGGAGCTCTTTGTTAAAGTTAATCAGCATCCGAGCGGTGAGCTGGCTTTCACTAACACCTTGCGAGGCATTGACATCATTTCCCCAAATTGCTGCCGGAGCACCATTTTCATCAAAGAACTTATAGGTCAACCTTTTTTGTTTATTGGCCGATTTGTTAATCATGTAGGAGACATTTCCCTCAATATTGAAATTGCTGTTGATGTTATATTTGGGACGTAAGTTGATGGTACTACGATCGTACATATTGTTTTTTGTGCCACCGTGTTTTATTGAAGCAATTGGGTTGATGTTATTATGCAGGATATAGTGTTCGGGGAGGTCAGAATCATAAAAAATTTGTTGCGTTGGGTTCAGGCGCCAGGCCTGTTTATAAAGGCCGTGCCCATCATCGTTTGCCAAAAGACGATCTACCTGTAGACGGTGCGCATAGAAATCGGCCATTAATACAAATTTATCGGCAATGTTGATATTTGTATTGAAACGTGCCGAAAACTTTTGAGTACCTTCAATCTTATTGAGGCCATTTTCTTTTATATGGCCAAGCATTAAATTAAAAGTACCAACCCCACCACCGCCAGATATACTTGCGTTATTATTCATTGCTGTCGACGTTCGTTCCATGACTTGATCGAGCCAATTGACTTCTTTTAATTCTCCGGAAGCATATTTGTTGATTGTTTCTTCGGGGTAGATCGCAGATTGTCCCTGTTGGATTAAGGTTTCGTTCCGCAATTTCATAAAATCAACGGCTCCGACAAATTTTGGAAGATCAATGGGTTTATTGACTGCAAACCAGTTGTTGGTAACGACTTTAAACTGTCCTGTCTGTCCGCGTTCTGTTTCGATGATGATAACGCCATTTGCGCCACGGGAACCATACATAGAAGCGGAGGCGGCATCTTTTAAGACGGTAATGCTTTTAACCTGATTCGGGTCAATATCATGTATGCTCTGTTCCATACCGTCTACGATGACCAAAGGATCTGCATTTTGTAAGGTACTGATTCCGCGAATAGAGATGGTGCCCGGAACACTTCCTGGCATACTGTTTCCGCGCATCATTGTGACTCCTGGAATCGTTCCTGAAAAAGCATCCTGCATTTTAAAAATTGGACGATTTTTTATTTTCTCCATATCCATTTGTGATACGGAAGATGCAACGTGCTTTTTGTCTACTTCGGAGAAGCCGACGACCACCACTTCATCAAGCCCCACTTCATCTGCATCCATAATAACATTTAGCTCCGATTTATTGTTAATCGGGATTTCAAGCTGTTTGAATCCGACTGCACTAAAAATCAGGGTTCCTTTTTTGCCATCGGGCAGTGTCAGTTGGAACTCTCCTTTCGTATTTGACGAAGTTCCTGTATTGGAACCTTTTAGCAGGATGCTGACAGCAGACAATAGATTTCCCTTGGTATCATGTACTTTTCCTTTTATGACTTGTTGCTGCAGATTGGATATGCCGGAGGTACTTTGTTCTGGCAAAGAAATATCTTCATTTTTACGCTTGATAACAACAGTACCACGATGTAACATGTAATAGAAAGCGCTGCTTTTGAAAATTTTATCTAAAGCCTTATCGAGTGATACATCTGTGATTTCAACCGTTGCTTTTTCGTTTTTTAGTAATCCTTCTTTAAAGATAAAATGTATACCAGTCTGTTTGGTAATGCTTTCCAGGACAGTCTCAATCTTGGTATTTTGGGCATGTAAAGTTATCTGAGCGGAGCTTGAAGCGTAGGCGCCCATCATGGATGTCGCTAATAAGATTCCTGTCAGTTTCATTTTTAATAAATGGTTCAGAGTTTTCCCTTTGTCAACGGGACATAAGGTCCCTTTTGAATAAAATAAATTATTCATAAATTGGTATAGAATTAATGGTTTATGATCAGTGTTAATTCAATTTTGATGCAGGAGTATTTGCCGTACTTCTGCATTTTTATCATCTTAATTTAGGTTTTTAGCTTTTTTACATACAAAGTCCTCCTCAATAAGTTTATCTGTTTATAATTAGTTTATCTGTTTACAATTAGTTTATCATTGTCAATGGTCAATTTATAACCTGTCAAATCTTTTAGTACATTACAAAGTTCCGCCAGCGTTACATCTCTTTTCATGCTACCTTCATACCGTTCATTATTTAATGGGATCTTACAATCGACCTGAATTCCGTACCAACGGCTTAATTCATCAAGTATCTGTTGCATATCTTTATTTTTAAAATAGAAATATCCGTCTTTGAAGGCTGTGGCTTCAGCCTTACTGGCTAATGGAAAAGTCTTTAGCTTTTTATCGACAATCTCCGTTTCGCTGCCAGCATTCATATAGATTTCGTTTTCATAGTTGCTAACTTTAAGTTTTCCTTCTGTCAATGATACTCTCGTATTTGCATGATAGGAATTTACATTGAAAGCTGTTCCGATCGCCTGTATATTGATATGATTTGTTTCAACAATAAAGGGCCTATGTGCATCTTTTGCAACTTCAAAATAGGCTTCACCTTTTAGTGTCACTCTTCGCTCTTTTTTATCAAAATTTGCTTTATAGCTGAGCTCAGAGGCAGCATTTACCCACACTTTAGTCCCATCGCTAAGGGTTAATACCATGGTAGATCGTTTAGGAACTATTAAAGTATTTTTTAGGTTTTCTGCTAAGCTAGCGGGGTATATAAGCCGTCCTTCTTTTAATTCGATACCTTGCGCAAAATATTGGATTGCCTTTTTTTCGGTTAATCGTATTTCTTCTTTGCCCTCAATTTTTAAAACGGCACCTGCTCCTCCTGGAAGAACATCATTTTTATGTCCGTATATCTTGTCCGGAATTAAATAGTTTATAGGGTTTTCTGGCTGTTGTCTTTGCCATAACAGCGTTAGGACAAGTAATAGGGCGGCAGCAATCCCAATAGCCTTGTACCATGGTTTATTTAAGAAGAGATACTTCTTTCTTGATTGTAAAATCGTTTCCTTCGCCGTAAATTTACGTTGTGTGATGAGCCATTCTTGTTTTACATCAGTACTGCGAAGATCAAAAGGAACATATATGTCGGTCTGTGATAACCGACGAGATAAGCTATCCCTTGCGCTTGGATATTTTTGTAAGAGATTTTTTAATTGGTTTTCTTTGTCGGATGGTAACTCACCATCCTTCAAAAGAAGAGCAATCAGTTCTGCTAATAGTATTTTGTCGGTTTCTATCATAATTCAGAAGCTAAATAACTTGAACGGTTGAAATGGGTGATCCGTTTATGGAAATAAGTGGAGGTTTAGTTATAAGGTGCTGATTGTTAGAGTGTAAAAAATGTAAGAAGTAGGCTTAGAAATTTTCTTTTAAGCAGGTTTATCGCACGCATCCGTTGTGTTTTAACCGTGTTTACTGAAACATTGAGTTCCTGTGCGACCTCGTCATACTTCATTCCGTCCAGATAGATTAAACGGCAGATTCGTTGACAACCTTCGGGCAATTCATTGAGTTCCCGATGTAGAGCTCCAATCAGTTCGGCGTTTATTAAATTATCCAGGATATCATTGTCATCCGGTTGGTCAGGGTTAAATTGGCTCCGTACACGATCAAATACCACATTTCTCCGTTTGATATTCATCGCTATATTTTTTACAGCGCTATAAAGGAAGCTCTTAATGACGGGCTCTCCCTTTTGCAGTAAGTCCTGTCTACCCATTAGAACGATAAATGCGTCCTGCACGATGTCTTTTGCAATTTCTTCGGAACCAACCCATGGAAATGCAAATACACTGAGTTGCAGAAAATATTTGTTAAAATAATATTCTGTGGATAACATTTCGTTTGCTTTTTTTTAAAATATAAATTTCAAAAGTGAAATAAAGAAAAATATTAGAGATTTTATGTAGGTAAAACGTCTTAAAATTTTGAAGCTTTATAAAGCTACTATTAAATGCTGTTTTTAGTGATAGTTTACTGTAATTTAATATAAATATGATATAACAGAAGGTTTTCTGTGTGAACATCTTGGTTTTTCGGAATCTTTCATATGTTGTTTCTATCGATTTTTTTTCAGATAGGCTACTTTACAGTAAGGCTTTGTACGTTTTTATCTCATAGCGATTTTCCCCATAATTTTAGTTATTCAGTGAACAAGCCCATTGCGAATAGTAACGGATCAGCTACGTATTCTAAGTGACCATTTACAAATATTTAATCATCATTTAAATAATTAAATGTGTCTTTATTTTTACCGTCATATACAAGGGTATGCCATCAAATCATACCATGGTTTAACAAGTAAATTTAAAAACAATGAAAAGATTAATGATGAGTTTGGTAGCAGTGGTTATGCTATCATCTGTTGCTTCGGCTAAGACAGCGACAACACCGGTCAACGGAAATGCATCTATGAAAACAACTTCCCAGCGCCTGGCCAACAATACGCTCCGGGTAACCGAGGAAACCACGGAAACGAATGCAGCCTTTGTACGCTGTAATTTTAAGGTAAGCATATATAGCAGCGACGGCGTTTTGCTAGGCAGCGCAGTCTATACAGATTATGCTTCTTCAGCTGGCGGTTGTGCGGGTTTCTTTGCTGCAATGCATGACTGGGTTGCAAACAACTAACTTTTTATTCATTATCACAAAAAACAAAAGCGGGGCTTTGACCCCGTCTTTCTAAACTAAATTATCATGTGTAAATATTATATATTCTTTTTATTTCTGTTCCTTTCCAGATTATCTTCTGCACAGCGGCTTCATGCCGCATATGAATACATTCCATCGGCAATGGCTACTTTTAAAGAAGCGGTCTATTATGATGGAACAGTGAAGATTGCTGTTCGTGATTCGATGCCAATTCGTAAGCAAGAGCTTAACAAAGATGCCGACGATGAAGAAGTAGCATCTTCATTTTCGATAACAATCGGTTCTGGCAAGAGGTATAACAGGGTCGTGATCCATCAAAATAAGACTGACCAACAGTTAGAAACCCGTTCCATTCAAGGTGTTAACTATTTGGTGACGGACAAATTTCCGGCGCTGGTCTGGAATACGGATTACACCGATGTGGATACATTGGGCAAACATGTATGCCATAAGGCAACGGCCTCTTATCGAGGGACTACGTTGGTAGCTTATTATACGAATGATATTCCCGTGCCTGTTGGACCATCAAAATTTGGCGGCTTGCCAGGCCTTATCGTGATGCTCTATAACGAAAGTGCTAATCCGAACTATTGGTACTTGAAGGAGGTAAATTATCCCTATACTGGCGATATTCCCGTAAATGATAAATATATTCAGTCTTTACCCAAATTGAGCCTGGAAGAGTTTGTCAAGAAAGACGACCAATTCAATGAAGAGCAAATGCGCATTATGTACAGCAAAATGCCAATGATGGAAGGCGTAAGCGTTGAGAAGCAAAAAGTTAGGGGCAGTGTAGAGCAAGTGTATGAATGGGAACATCAATAAGCGGATAGCGGTCTTACTCAGCTTTTGTCTGTTGTGTATGGCCGTATATGGACAAGTTGCTATTCATGGAAGCGTCAGTACTGAAGGAAAACCTTTAGGAGGGGTGCGTATTGATTTACGGCGTGATGGCGATAACAAAATGCTGGCTTATACGTTTAGCGACGGTCAGGGGAAATATCATGTGCAAACGGCCCAAAGTGGATCATTTACGTTGCTATTCAAGGCGCTGAGCTTTAAGTCTGTTTCCCTTTCCATCACACCAATGCAGGTCGATACGCTAATTGATGTGCAGTTATCAGCTGGGGGAGTGGAACAATTGCAGGAAGTGATTGTCCACTCCAAAGGGGCTTATCGTCGGGGCAGAGATACCATTGAGCTTGCTGTGAAATCCTTTTTGCAGGGCGACGAGCGTACGGTAGAAGATCTACTTCGAAAGATCCCAGGTATTCAGGTGGGTACCGACGGCAGTATCAAAATAGGTAATAAAGAAGTGGAAAAAGTGATGGTGGAAGGGGATGATTTTTTCGAAAAGGGCTACCGCTTGCTGACGCAAAGCATGTCTGTTCGTCCCTTGGAAAAAATTCAGATATTGCAGCGGTATTCCAATAATAAGCAGCTGAAAGGTATCGAAAATTCGGACAAGATTGCACTAAATCTGCAACTTAAGGAGGAAAGTAGGGCACAGTGGCTTGGCTCTGTTGATGCGCAGGTGGTTCCCATAGGCCCCAAATATTCTCAGGCGAGTGCTAACCTGATGAATTTTGGGAAGAAGAACAAATATTATCTCTTGGGTGCTGCTAACAATAACGGAGTGGATGCCGTAAGCAGCATCAACCACCTCATTCAGTCTGGTTCTCCAGATGAACCAGGTCAGATTGGTGTGGGGGTAACAACACCCACTTTGATAGATAATACACCAAATCTGCCTGGTTTTGATTATAAAAGAACCAATTTCAATAACGACAAGTTGTTGTCATTGAATACCATTTTAAATCCGACCCCACAGTTAAAAATCAAATGGCTGGGTTTTGCAAATCCTACTAAAAAATCATTTTACCGAAATACCGTGCAGAACTATCATTTGGAGGATATCCAATTTACCAACACCGAAGATTATCAGTTTACCAGAAACATCGATAACTACTTCACGAAATTGGAGCTGCAGTTGGAGCCCAATAAGCGTACATTGTTGAGCTATTCAGGTACACTAGGTTCTTTGAGGAAAAATGATTTGGGCGCATTATTGTTCAATGGTGTACAAAGTGAGGAACTGACCAAAAGCAAGGGGTATTTGACCAACCACAATCTGAGTTATAGCTACAAATTTTCGGAGCGGGATGTACTGGTCAGCTCACTACGTTGGCTAAACCAGCAATCGCCAGTAGATTACAGTATCGATCAATATTATTATAAAGACTTGTTTGGGGGGGAAGATATCCGTGCGGTAAAACAACATATTGAAAATAATCTACAGTATTTGGGTGCCACTACGCATTATGTAAGCCGGAAAAAAAATGGTGACTTCTTTGAGTTGGCTTTCAATATGGCCTATCAGCAGCAACAGCTTAATACCGAATTAGATTTGCTGTCAAATCCAGATGAGTTAGGGGGAAAAGCAGTCTCTCCCTCGGGATTTTCTAATGCGATGGACTTAAACGTATTCCAGACAAACTTTACTTCCAAGTACACTTTTAAACGAAATAAATGGGAATTAACACCTCGTTTGCAGGTAGGTCTCGTACAGAATAGGTTAACAGATTTTGGGAAAACCATGCCTAAAAATAACCTCTTGCTTTCGCCTGGATTATCGGGGAAATGGGTTATCCACCCAAAAGGGCGCCTGGAAACCGACCTCTATTTTCAGCAACAGAATACCTCGCTTACCGAGCTCATTCCCCATTATTATACGACAGGAGTTCGAAACTTTATTCGAGGAATGGATAAGCTAGCGACGCTAAGCAGTTCTGGTGGCACGCTGATGTATACCTATGGCAGTATGACAGATCGTTTTTTTGCGAACCTCTCGGTCGGACATCAGATTTTGTTTGATTATATGGGTACAGAAAGCAGTTTAGACCCCAATTTTAGCCTTGTGCAACAGGTATTGCTCAAAAACAAAAAGAGCAGCAATTATAAGGCGGATCTTAATTACTACCTGAAGGCTGTAGGAGGAAATTTTCGTTTGGACTTAGGTGCAAATACAGCAGATTACGAAACATTGGTGATGGGCGTGGGCAATCGTCGCATCCATACAGAGACATACGATTATGGACTATCGTTTAGAAGTGCATGGAAATCCAGGTTGAATATTTACACAGGTTACGCCCTGCAGTCGGTCACTTATCGCTCAGATAGCAAAACTACACTACATAATAGCCGCGGGTTTCTGAATGTATTTTTGAATATGGGAAAAAACATACAGTGTAATCTAAAGAATGAATCCTATCGCTTTGGCAGTTTCCTTGGCCAGGATTCTAAGACCTATTATTTCTCGGATTTCTCCTTAGCTTATGAACTGCGGCAGCATAGGACAAGATTTACCATGACAGCAAAAAATATTTTCAATACTCGCTTTTTCAGAAATGCTGAATTGACAGACCTTTATAATACCAGCACCGAATATAAGCTTTTGCCTGGTTATATCAGTTTTGGGGTAGATTATAGCTTTTAAGTTTTTATTTTGAAACTAGGACAGTACTATCCCCAAAGCTGAAAATCCTACGCGGATAGCCAACACAATCGTTGCTGGTTGATTACAAGTTGATTTCGTCTGAAATTAGATCGTCAATAAAAACTCTTTGATCAATTCGGCAGTTTCGATAGGTTTTTCGGCAAGAATAAAATGGCCACAGTTTTCAATTTTTTTAAGTGTTAGATTACAGGTGATTTCCGGTAAAGAATGATGCAATAGGTCATAACCACTCGCACCAATCGCTAGGACTGGCATTTCTAATTTATCATAGCTCCCGTAATCTTTAATATCTTGTGGAAAGGCCTGATACCATGCATTGGAACTACGAATGGCATCCTGGTTGTCATACGCTTTACTATACACCGATATATCAAATTGGCTTATGCTATCTTTATTAATCAGCAGGTTGTCGAATAACCAAGAGATGACGATTGACATGCGTCCCTCAAGCAACTTTTCTGGCAATTCTTTGACTTGGTTGAAAGCTAGCCACCACGGATATAAATAACTGCTCCCTAAAATAGGTAACATCGGAAGCTGATACATGCTTGGGTCTGGATGTGGTGTATCCAGCAGTATCAATTTGCTTGTTGCTTGTGGATAATTACAAGCAAAACTAAAAGCGACATGTGCACCGATATCATGACCTGCAATACAAACGCTGTCGAAGCCTAAATGCTTGACTAATTCGTAGATATCCTTGGCCATGTTCTTTTTATCGTAACCATTTTCCGGTTTATCCGAGCTACCCATCCCTCTAATTTCAACAACAAATACTTGGTTGTCTTCTGCTAATATTGGCATGACATGATGGTAAGCCCACCATGTTTCTGGATAACCCGGAATAAGAATTATGGGGTCTCCTTTGCCCCCTTGAACATAATGGATTGATAGGCCATTTATTACAATAAAATTGTTTGTGAAGCCGGGTACAAGTTTAATAAGTTCTTTGTCGGAATATCCTATTTTCATGATAAAAGATAATTGATAGTTACCATTGATTTTCAATAGACAAATTTAAACTGTATTTTTACAACCCACAAGTATGAAGTATACTATATACTTTTATTATTTTTTTAAACTATTGATTATCAAGTGAAATTAATTAGTCAACTAGCGAAGGAAGCGAACATGCCTATTGGAACTATACGCTTTTATGAAAAGAGCGGACTCATTTCTGGCATGACAAAAAAGGATGTAACTTCCAACAAGTACGTGTATTATGACGATGAAGTAACCGAAAAACTGAGGTTCATAAAGATGGCGAAAGCTGTAGGCTTTACCTTAGCTGAAATTAAACAGGTTATTGATGCATGGTATCAAAAAGAGCTGACTCAGGCAAGTAAAATGGAAGTGCTTGATCTTAAATTGCAACAGATAGACACTAAGATAAAGGAACTTAAGCTAATGAAAAAACAAATTGTACGATGTAAAAGCAATATCGAAAATGGTTTAAGTCGATAACCTATAAAAAACTTTGCGAAAAAGAAAATGATGAAGGAATACAGCATTGCTATTGGACTGTCAATCGTATTGTGTCTAATTGCCTTTTTTATTAGAGATCGGTTTTTGGTGTTTTTTACCACCGAAATAATAGGTGAAAGCCCTTTGCTTAATAATAGTTGGCGCCTACCCGGTCAGGTTTTGCCTGCACTGATTTTTATTTTCTCTTTTGGGATTCTTCCTTTTCTGTATCTGTCAGTCAAAAATTATTGTAAAATATCTTCGGTAAGAAATCAATTGTTTACTATACTATTGATCTGTACGTCAGGATCTATATTTTGTGGAATACGCGTGATTTATTTAAAATTTAAAGTTGCTCAGATACGTGACCTATTAAAAAGGGCCGAGTTTTCTTCGGATAGTGATATACCTAGTGTTAGTTTTCAGGATATGCACCTGGAGTCTTATCTCTTGGCAGGTTTACTTGTGTATGATTATTTTTAGAAAATCTACATATCCTAAACTTTAGCTTTTAAACCCACCCTGAATGTTTAACGAACGGGGCATTTCATACTACGAACTGCATGAAAGTGTAGAACATCCTGCGGTGTCGTCATAGCTTGAAGGACGCTTGACGGAAAATTCCGGAAATAATTCCTGGTAAGGATTTTCTAATGCTTGCGTTAGCTTCATTAACAGTGCTGTTTTTCCGGCACTAATTTCTTCAATACATTGGTAAAGAAGATAGTTCCGCAATATAAATTTGGGGTTTGTTTTTTTCATTAATTCCACGGACTCAGCTTTTGAAATAGCATTTGAATTCAGACGGGATCGATAGTTTTCCATGAAGTCTTTCAGTCTGCTGAGCTTTTCTTCATTTAAAGCGCCGTAAGCTACCGGGCTGAAATGTTCCTGTAAATCAGTTTCTGGTGTTGTTTTCTCCAGTTGATTGAAGAATAAGGTATGATCCAATGCGAGGTCCTGCATTAAGCTCTGCCAGTTATTAAAAAACACCTCATCCTCTTCTTTTAGTTCATCAAATCCGAATTTTTTGCAGAGCATTCTGTCATGAGTTTCCCAAAAATAAACGCCAAAATTATTTAGGGTGTTTTCAAGAAACTTTTCATCGTTGATGATGGGCTGGAGGGTATTTGCGAGTTTCCATAGATTCCATTGGGCAATCTGTGCCTGCTTTCCAAATGCATATCTTCTTCCCGGTAGATCCGTAGTATTCGGGGTGAAATTTAAATTATATTCATCCAGCATTGAATAGGGACCATAATCGATCGTTAGGCCTAAGATGGACATGTTGTCTGTATTCATTACCCCATGTACAAAACCTACTCTGAACCATTCTACCATTAAGTCTGCTGTGCGGATACATACATTCTCAAAAAAATCTTTGTATTTCTGCTGATCGGATGAAACAATTTCAGGGAAGTAATTTTCAATTGTAAAATCAAGCAGATCCTGTAATAACGTATGTTCACCCTGAGCAAACATCAGTTCAAAATGCCCAAAGCGAAGGAAGCTTTCGGCAGTTCTGATCACTACGGCTCCTTTTTCGTATTGTGGATTGCCGTTATACATGATATCCCGAAGAACATCTTCTCCTGTAAAGGCCAGGCTTAAGGCCCTGGTGGTAGGTATGCCTAAGTGATACATGGCTTCACTCATAAGGTATTCACGTACAGAAGACCGCAATACGGCTCTTCCGTCTGCACGCCTTGAATAGGGTGTTGCACCGGCTCCTTTCCATTGTATTTCGGTCTTCTTACCAGCAGCATTAGTAATTTCTCCCGCCAGAATGGCCCTGCCGTCGCCCAGTTGCCCGGCCCAATTACCAAATTGATGTCCGGCATAAGCTGTAGCGTAGGTCTGAATATTGTCGGGTAGGTGAGAGCCTACCAGAAAGTTAAGATCCTTTTCTTCAAATTTACCCAGCCCTATTTCCTCAGCAAGAGCTTCGTTAAAAGCAATCCGTTGAGGCTGTTCAAACCCTGCAGGTTCAATCGTAGCAAATAGCACTTTTGGCGTGCCTCGCTGTGTAGGGTTATTGGAAAAATCTCCAGGGAATTTTTTGAGGAAAGGTTGTTTGATCTGTTCAATATTCATACAGCAAAGATATTAAATCTAAAAGATAAAGACCTTCCTTTTTTATACCTAGATGGTGTCTTCATAATGAGTACATAGATAGCCAAAATAAAGAGCCGATAGCTAATTATTGCAGTGAATGAACATTTTATGAAGACAAAGCCTGTCTAAAAGAATATAGCATGCTGTTTTTATCTAGCACGATCGTAAGCCTTTTTCAAGAGATAACAGGCATAGGCAACATCTTGCTTATTGTGAAGATAAAAACTGATCCAGCCTGAATTTTTAAACACATGGTGGTCCTTAATTTTTCCCTCCATCATCAATGATTTTTTTAGCTCTTTATTTAATAAAATGTCCACTAAACCATTGCTATGGACATGTGCAAATTCCTTTCCTAAATAATTGAACGCAGTCCCACCATATTTATGTATCCCAATCGTCGTCCCGGGCATTCCTTTTACATTTTCTTCCAGGTCATCGATCCAATTTAGCAGTTCAGGCTTGGCAATGAACATCCAAAATCTCATGAGACTATCAAATAGAATGGCTAATAAGGGGATATCCTTTAAAAAGCCAACTCTTTTTACCACAAAAGAAAACATAGTTTATCGCTCGCTTAAAAGTTTAATATGCTCCATGACTCGGAAATGGACATTCCTAGTGATACTTTCTGCCCAAAGGTCATAGTACCAAGTCGGGAAAACATGGAGATTATACCAACTGTTCCCAATAAGGGTAGTGGTACCATTTCCATTGTCTTTCAATATAAATTGACCTCTTTTGATATCGATATGTCCCATGATTTCAGGGTCTTTGGGTTGATCAATGATATCAAAAATTAAGTTTTCATTGACGTCAAATTTTACAATCTTCTCATCGAAAACATACCCGTTGCTAAAAATACATTTTCGGTTTGCGCCCAGTTTATGTTCACTTACCGTTGTAGCCATGGGGCTCGGCATTCCTATACTAAAAAGCCAATAGTTTTCCTTCTGAGATATGGGATCGAAGGCGACCACGTGTTGCCATACTTGCGTTGGACTCGCATGAATTAAGATCTCATCGGAGACCATATTTTCATGATGGTGATCAGTCAGGGAGTCGACAATAAAAATTCCAAGTAAGAGGCTAACAATGCTTATATTCAATTTTTGATTACTCTTTTTAAACATTGACCTTCCAATAAAGGCACCTGCGATAACAAAGCCAAAGATAAGAGGTGAAACAATTAAGAGGCAAATAATGCCCTCACCTAGGAATATAAAGCTGAGTAAGATAGCCATAAGGCCACCCAAGATAGAACATGCGGTTATTTGTTTACCTCTCATGTCAGTATCTTTCCAACACCAAGCCATGATAATACCCATCAACAGTGGAATAATCACAAACTCAGAAAAAACAAGTACCCCTGCATCCTTGGGCAGCAATGAAGATTGCATACCAATAATTAGAAATGCAAAAATGTTGGCGATTAGAATTCCCTGAACTGTTTTAGAACTTCGTACTTTATAAAACGTTTGTTTCAAACTCATGATACTTGATTTTTATGTTCATAAACCGGTTGTGCTAAAACTTTGTGTGGCTAAGGTATTAAATAATTCGCTATTTAATAAATCGTGGAATGCTGATTAATATGATGCTATTCAATTGAAGCTGATCAAAATGTTACAAATACAAAAATGCCGTTGCGTTGGATGTATCCTACTGCTGAATTCGATACAAATCGCGAAAAAGTTGATGAAGCAAGTCAACGACAATGTGTTGGAGTTGATAATGTGGATAAAATTATTTGGTTATTACAGAAATAAGTAAGAAACTCGCTCATATGATAATGGTAGAAACCGCTCTCGGCAAGAACGTTGCGGTAACACTTTCCAGTAGAAATAGACAACTCCAATGAAATTAAGAAAGATGATATTGCTTTTAGTGATAGCCCTTTTGGGGCATACACTCTTCGCTCAGGCAAAAAATGAGGTAAAAGTACTGCAGATCAACATTTGGCAGGAGGGGACTGTTGTGCCCAATGGGTTTCCTGCGATTGCAGACGAAATTATTGCCAAGCATGCAGATGTCGTTCTCTTTAGTGAAGTCCGCAATTACAAGGGAACAGATTTTATTCAGCGTATACTAATGGAACTCAAATCTAAAGGGGCTATCTATTTTGGCCAGTCCAGTGATGCAAAACTGGATGTCGGTTTTATTTCCAAATATCCGATCGAATCACAGCATGCGCTTTATGAAAAAGATAGTACCATGGGCGGTGTTTTAAAAAGTAAGATCAAGATTGGGAAGCGTTCTTTTGTATGCTATTCTTTACATTTGGACTACACAAATTATGCATGCTACTTGCCGCGTGGTTACGATGGTTTGACCTGGGAGAAGTTAGATCGTCCTGTTTCAGATGTAGGTACCATTATTGAGGCTAATCGGAAAAGCAAACGTGATGAAGCTATCCAAGATATCCTGAGCGACGTAGAAAAAGAGGATCAATCACAATCGTTTATTATTGCAGGTGATTTTAATGAGCCTTCACATTTGGATTGGACATTGGCTACAAAAGATCTTTTCGACCATCGTGGGGCAGTGGTTCCTTGGGACTGTTCGGTTTTATTAGAAAAAGCCGGATTTATAGATAGTTTCCGTCAATTATATCCCAACCCGGTCAGTCATCCTGGTTTTACCTATCCTGCTTTTAACAAGGATGTTCCCATTGGGAAATTGGCATGGGCACCCACAGCGGATGATCGAGATCGGATCGATTATGTTTATTACCGCAGCAAAAAACCGTTGAAACCAGTAAAAGCTAACATTGTCGGTCCTGTAGAAACCGTAAAGTATGGACAGAAGCAGGAAAAAGATAGTGAATATAACTTCCTGCTGCCCGAAGGCGTGTGGCCAACCGATCATAAAGCGATGTTGGTTATGTTTAAATTCTAGAGCATTAATAGCCAAATGAAATATACCGAAAAGACTGTAAGTGGCTACGAATGATAATTTATCTGCAGCGAATTATAATTGGTTCGATTTTCAATAGGTTGTACTATTAAATTTGTGTTTAAAATGATAAGTTTATCATGAACAAATCAAGCTAATGAAAAAGATTAAAAGGTTCGTTTTAGTGGTTGTCGTTCTATGCGTAGTAGCCCTGGTTGTTGTGGTGATAACCAATAGCAATGTAACGGCTAAAACAGATTCGGTGATTTTCACTGAACTTAAGGATGTGCCAAGAACCAAGGTAGCCATCATTTTTGGCGCTGGCATCAATGGTGATCAGCCAAGTAGGTATTTGAAAGATAGACTCGATGCCGGGATTTCGTTGTACAAAAACCACAAAGTGGATAAAATATTGTTGTCAGGAGACAATGGAAGAGACGAGTACGATGAGCTTAGCGTAATGAAGTTGTACTGTCAGAAAAATGGCATCGATACCGCTAAAATTTACATTGACTATGCTGGGTTCGATAGCTACTCGACCATGTACCGGGCAAAATATATATTTAATGTTGATACGGCAATTTTGGTATCTCAAAAATATCATCTAAATAGATGTGTTTATCTGGGTGATAAATTAGGCATAAAATCATTCGGTTATAGTGCCGATCGAGGAGTTTACCCTGGATATAAATATTATGCATTTAGAGAAAAACTATCGGTAACGAAAGCGGTTTTGGATGTAATGAGAAATAGAAAACCAAAGTATTTAGGTAAGCAGGTGGATGTAAACGGAAAGTCGAATTATACGAAAGAATAATTTAGGAGATTTTACGGATTGATAGACCAGTTATTATCGTAAAATTCAGCAACCTCCTAAGAACAACCAGGAATAAAAAAATTAAAGGCAATGTCTCCAGTAGTTTGCGGGAATCATGTTGAATAAGTATTTTCGTATATATTCCAATTTGATATGAAATTCCTTTTAACCTTTATTTTTTGTTCCTGGTTTTCTTTTTCACTATTTTCTCAGGTTGGGAAAGTAGGTGGGCAGAAAGATCAATTTAAAGCAATTGATTCTGTTCTCGGCCAAGTTTTAAAAGATCATCATGTGGCGGGTTTTGCCGTTGCTGTTGTAAAAGGCGATAAAATAATTTATAATAAGGGATTTGGCTATCGTGATTTCGCGAATAAAAAACCTGTTACACCGAATACGCTTTTTGCAATCGGTTCGAGCTCCAAAGCTTTTACCGCTTCATTGTTAGGTTTGTTGAGAGCGGATGGCAAACTGACATTCGAGGACAGAGTGGTATCTTTACTGCCTGCGTTACGGTTTTACAATGATGAGATGGATAATCAAATCGTGGTTAAAGACCTAATGGCGCATAGGACAGGCTTGTCCCGCTATGATTTATCTTGGTTTCTGTTCAATAGCAAAAATAGAGATAGTCTGATTTCACGGGTCAGATTTATGAAACCCAGTTCAGGCCTGCGCATGAAATGGTTCTATAATAACTTTATGTACCTTGCTCAAGGAATGATTGTGGAGCGATTGAGTGGTAAGACATGGGAACAAAATATACAGGAAAAGTTTTTTACCCCTCTACAAATGACCCGTTCTAACACCAATCTCTTAGCCTTCCAACGGGATAGCGATGCATCTTTGCCTTATACACTTTCCAAAGATAACACGATAAAACTAATTGATTATTATAATATTAGTGGCATGGGGCCGGCAGGAAGCATAAATAGCAGTGCTAATGACATGTCTAATTGGCTCAAGGTTTGGCTCAACCGAGGTTATTTCAATGGGAAAGAAATACTCCCTGCAAATTACATAAAGGAGGCTGCGAGCTCCCAAATGGTGATGGATGCCGCTTTACCGGACAAACACAAAGATGTTTTCCTTTCCAATTATGGATTAGGCTGGATGATTGGCTCCTATAGAGGACATTATCAAGTAGAACATGGTGGAAATATTAACGGATTTTCTGCGAATGTGGCATTTTTTCCAACAGATACACTCGGAATTGTCGTATTAACCAATCAAAACGTATCTAAAGTTCCTACGGTGGTCAGAAATTCTATAGCGGATATACTTCTTGGTTTGAATCCAATCGACTGGAATGGTGAAAAAAAGGCTGAAATCGATTCGCTGCGTCATGTTAAAAAAGAAGAAGAAAAGTTGCCCATTCCAGCGACGAACCCTTCCCATTCCTTAAAACAGTACACTGGTTCTTTTGAGAATCCTGCATATGGAATTATTGAGGTAAGGCTTAAGGATAACAAGCTATACAGTGAACTCGGTTATGAGAAGGTTGTCCTTATCCACCGACATTATGATGTTTTTGACCCACGGTCTGTCGATAAAGATGGCGCAGCGGATCCTGAACCAAGTAATCTTCTCTTTAACTTCTTTAGCGATGTGGACGGTCAGATTCAAGGTATAGGAATTCTGTTGGACGGTAGTGAAAAACCGGTTATGTTTGATCGTAAACCCAGTCCTGTTACTGCATCCCAGTAACCGACCAATCGTATGGAGCAATAACATGAAAAGGAGGTGCCCCGACGGCACTCCTAAGCCAGCTGCCACAGAAAAGATTAGCTGTCAAATTGTATTTGAACATACGAAAGCAGAAGATTGGGAGAATTTAAAAATGGGGACTTTAATGAATCTTAAGTATTTGAGATTTAATCCCTGATAATTTATAGACGCATTATGAGATATTCACCTGTAAAAATAATACTAATTGAGGTCGTACTTTTGATGGGGTGTAATTTCGATAGGGAAAAACAGTATTTTCTGGAATTCAGAGAAGAAAAGACAATAGAATCCATGCCCAATGATATTTATTTCAACGATCAAAAAATAGGAACGGTGGATCGGGTATTATTAAAATCAAAGGTTCCAACTTTCAAGGTGAACTTATCTGATCCAATACCTATACATTCAACTATTGAATTAACTGAAATGGATCTGCTTGGTAATCACAGATTATTATTGAAAAAGAGTAGTGCTGAAAGAATATATCATCATAATGACACCATTACAGGTTTTTTAAAATACATTAAACAAAAAAACATAGATCCAAAACTGCGGGATAGTATTTATAAATCAATTCGCGAGGGGAAGGGGATCCTTCAATTTGATACTGAGTAGTTTCCCCCCCTTTGAATATTTAAGCTTTTATACCTATTTTTATTACTTGTATAAGGCGTTTATCTCCGTGATATCTCAGTAACCCAAGTGAAAAAATCAGATCTTATTGTAACCTAAATGACTTCTTTACCGAAGCTCTTATTGATTGGAAAATTCTTCTTATGGAGGGGAGGTCTTTATGATTATGTCCAGAACAGCATAGGCGCTCCGAATATAAAGGTAACCGAGTTAAATACTCGCAAAATCTAGCAGGATTGCTTTCGTCAAGTTATGGGTACTACGAATCAAGACAGGTACGTCTGAGCTTCAACTAATAGGTTCATTTATGGCGCGAATAAGGATCAACGTAATCGCAAAGCGACTCTCGAAAGCGAATGCGGTCGGATACAATAAGATAGAGTCCGGCTATGTCGACTTTGTGTTTATACCTTTCTATATAAGAGCGTAATTGTGATGAGCGCTCAAATGATTAAATCCTGATCCTGGCGTATAGTTTACCAAGTGAGCGGAGAGCAATACTGTTTTTGCATTTTTTTAAAATTAATAATTATAGAGTTTTGTAAGTATAAACGGCAGATCATGAAAAAAAACACGTTTTTACTAATCGCTATATTCTTTTGGATACCCATTGTTGCTCAGGTTAGCAGCAAAGGCGAACAATATTCAATAGACAAAAAGGTAGAATATTATTTAGGGAGTATAGATATTGCAGGAATAAGCATCGGTGCCTCCTTCGATAGCCTAAGTAAAATTAGGAGCTATGCAAACAGGTTTCCCAACATAAGCAACCAAGCGCTGACTTATATCAATAATGGAAATAGGGTACAATTCAAAATTCGTACTAAACTACTTTCAGGCATAAAGAACTATCGCTTTGCTGTTGTCGATGATTTAAAAAATACGTTGTAATCCGGACGCTTAGAGGACCTGACCTTTAACAAACACGGCTTATTTGGTTATATAGCAGAATTGCCAATAACGGAGATCCGAAATAAGACCATTTCTGTAACCTTATATAACGAAAAAGATCCTTCAGAACAGGGAAGCGTGATTATATATAACACAGCGATCCCAAAAACTGATATTATCTTTCTTGGAAGGGAGCTAATTGATAGATCAAATCGATCTGCGGTTGAAATGAAAACAGATGCGTCGAAAATTATCTTGGACAATGATGTTACAGGTCTGAAGGTTGCAGTTAGAAAAAATGATTACAGTTCCATTTACTCGTTATTGGTAAAAGAAAAGGAAACTGGCAACATTGTATTTAAAAGTAATTCTTGGAATTACAGTTTTTACACTGTAGATGGAATAGAGCAACCGAATATTTCAATAGGTCGGGAGAATTTCAAAAATTCTGGAGAATATGAAATCATTATTCGACCACAATTAGAGAATATGACGGAGCAAGAGATGGAATCGTCTAGTTTTAGACAAAATGTCAAAATACAAATTGATAGAACTTTCTCTATGCAAGATATGATCATGTGGTCTCTATCATTAATTATTATCTTTAGCATTATAAGCTTTCTTCTAATTTATGTACTGCGTAGAAGAAATAGAAAAAAAATCCGAGAAGAGAGTTTAAATAAAAAAATATCGGAAACTAAACTGATCTCGATTCAGGCGCAACTCAATCCTCATTTTCTTTTCAATTCGCTCGCTAGCATTCAGAGTTTTATAAATAACAATGATGTGGACAATGCAAATAGGTATTTAAGCAAATTTGCCCGTCTCACCCGAAATGTGCTGGATAGTGAATCGGTAAATACACTCACGGATGAGCGCAATCTTTTAACCGATTATCTTCAGATGGAACAGCTACGATTTGGTTTTGAATATGCGATTGATGTTAGCGATCTTGATCCTAATAACATCGAAATACCAACAATGCTCCTACAACCATTGGTTGAAAATGCCATAAAACATGGGATATCAGAATTGAAGGAACGTGGAAAGGTTAGCTTATATTTTGAGAGGAAGGAGAGTGATATGGTAATAACTATATTTGATAATGGTCGAGGGTATGATATAGCACATACACCATTCGGATTAGGAATCAGGTTAACCAATGAGCGTATACAGCTTTGGAATGAATTGCATCCAGAGACAAATATTTTCATAGATACAGAATCTAAAAGTACGGGGACATGCGTATCTTTAATTTTTAAAAACTGGTTATTATGATACGTGCTATTTTAGTGGACGATGAAATTTCAAATACCAAAAATTTAAAGGCGCTATTGGCTAAGTATTGTCCACATGTTGAAGTTGTGGCAATCGCAAATACGATTACTGAAGCAGCGAGCTTAATTAAAAATAATAGACCCAATTTGGTATTTCTTGATATAGAAATGGGGAGTCAGACAGGTTTTGACCTGCTTAAGGATTTTGAAACAATAGACTTTCAGGTCATTTTTGTTACAGCATACAACCAATATGGTATACAAGCCATAAAACATGCGGCATTAGATTATCTTCTAAAACCCATTGATATAGACGAGCTCAAATTGGCCGTTGAAAAGGCTTGCAAAAATGTAAGTACAATAGTGCAGAATCCCGGGGTAGAATTTCTGATTCAGCAGTTGACATCGAAACAGAGGGTGCCTCAGAAGATAGCTCTTGCTTTTCAAAACGAAACTCGATACTTACTCATTAGCGATATTATACGTTGCGAAGCAGACGATACATATACCGTTTTTCACTTACTAAATGAAGAGAAAATAATTTCTTCAAAACCGTTAAGAGAATACAGCGAAATACTAATTCCACACAACTTTATTCGAACACACCAAAGTCACCTTATAAACCCTTTTTATATCCAAAGTTGGCTTAAGGAAGACGGCGGGACTTTACTATTGGCAAACCGTGAGAAAATACCAGTATCTAAACCAAACCGTGAGCGCGTAAAAAACGCTTTGGCACAATTGTAAAACAACTTGGACCTGCAAAAATGGGAAACGGGTATGCATGAATTACGCTCAGTATACGACAGTTTACCCCCGAATGAAAAAGCAAGTTGTCTTATTTGGGGCAAACATTACTCGCAGGAGGGTGCAGTCGAACTGATGAAGAGTACATATGGGCTTCCGAACGCCTTTTGTTATCACGGTAGCTTCTATAACTGGGCACCGACAGGCCGGATGCCCCAAACGGTGATTGCCATTTGTTATAACGATACCGGTGACAATTTCTTCTGTCCTTTTTTCGAAAAAGTTGTTCCTGTGCGAAAATTATATAGTCCCTATGCAAGTAGCGAAGATTGGGTGCTGCAAACGATCTATCGCTGTAAAAAACCTAAGCAGGACTTTAACAAAATGAAAGATTTGTTTAAAAGTTGAATATTTGAATACTCATGCTGCTTACTTTATTTGACTGGGCTGCAAGAAGTATAAAATTGTATTAAGAAGGGGCTATCTAACCTTTAGATAACCCCTCGCACGTTAAGTTCTTCGTTGCTACCGCACTAAATCGATTGAATTTGTCTGATCATTTGGTTGGTAAATCCCCATTCATTGTCATACCAAGCCATCACTTTCACCAGGTCGCCATCGACAACTCGAGTCATTTCTAGATCTACTGTCGCTGCAAATGGACTTTTGATAATATCGGTAGATACCAAGGGCTCGTCGGTTACCGTTAGCACCTTTTTATAGCGATCAGTTTTTGACTCTTCGATCAAAATTTGGTTGATCTCTTCGATTGTGGTGGACCTTTCTGCAATAAACGTAATATCGGAGATGGATCCTACTGGAACAGGTACCCTAACAGCTATACCGTCAAACTTTCCGGCGTATTGCGGAAGTGCTTTTGTCGTCGCTATTGCAGCCCCCGTGGCCGCGGGGGCAAGGTTAATGCCTGCAGCCCGTCCCATACGCGGTTCTTTTTTTGATGGAGCGTCGACCAATGCCTGTGAAGCTGTATAACCGTGTGTGGTATTTAGTATGGCCTTTTTTATTCCCAGTCTCCTGCCTAATATTTCGATTACTGGACTTATAGTGTTGGTGGTACAACTTGCGTATGAAAAAACAGACACCCTGCCATCTTCGGTATTTACTCCATGGACCACTGTCGGCGTATCTTTAGTAGGACCAGAAATGACGACAAATTTTGCTCCAGAAGTCAAGTGTTTTTCAGCGTCCGGTTTGTTTGTGAAAATACCCGTACTCTCTATAACGATATCCGCTTGGATATCTTTCCAAGGTAACTTTTCAATCTCCCTGATACTTGTATATTTAACCACCTTTCCATCGACCACAATTGTATCTCCTTCGATACGCACATCTTTTTCATATTTCCCATAGTTACTATCGTATTTAAGCAGATATGCGGCGTTTTCAATACTCATCAGATCATTAATTCCAACGACCTCAAGATCGGCAGTTTCTGTTATTATTTTTAAGGCAGCGCGTCCGATGCGACCAAATCCATTAATTGCTATCTTTTTCATCCTATTCCTTTTAAATCTGTTTATATTATTTCTTTTGTTTTTATATATAGACTAAGTTCTTTTATTTTTCGAAAAAAAAGATTGACATGGATCAAGAATTTCGCTTAACTAAAGTTACTCCATTAGTTTTCAGGGATTAGGGGGCGAATGCAGTTGATATGGGCCTATCGGTATTGAACTATGACAGAGTTCTGACCATAATGCGCAGATCAAAGCGAGTACAGGCGGACTGTAAAGTTTTATTCCTTACTTCATTTTAAACTCCGTAGGTCTCATGTTTGTAAGCAGATAAAAGTTATTGCTAAAAGCCGCTATATTTGAATAGCCAATATCATACGCAATCTCGGTCATATTCAAATCTGTATCGTTGATTAATTCCATTGCATTAATAATCCGTAGCATTTTTAAATACTGAACAAATGTAATGTGCAGTTTGGTTTGGAATAATCTGGTCAAACTACGAACACTCATTCCCGATTGCTGAGCAATAAAAGCTAAGCTTAGATTTTCATTTAGTCGATTTCTAAAACTCTCAATTATGGTATTTAGCCTTTGATCGTCAGTTGTAGGAAGTTGTATGGAGAATTTTTTGAGATTTTCTTTTGATAATACACCTTTAAGCGTGATTAAAAATTCAAACTCCCACGAACCTTTGTAATAATTACCTTGCCACTTCTCACTAAAAGAAAGCATCTCTGCCAGCAGCTTACTCACCGGATAAATCCCCAACTCCTCATAAAAATTACCAACACTTTCCTCCGGAAAATAAATATTGATAATAGACAGGTCCTGGGTGTTGAACATCAGGTTGTGCCGATAATTTTTTGGTATCCAGATATAATGATTTGAGGGAATATAGAAATCCTTTTCGTCAGTCTGCAGGTAAGCAATCCCGCCATAAACCAATAACAACTGAGCTTTCTTGTGCTGGTGGGCAGGCAAACGTTGTTCCGTCTGCTGTCGCATCACCAGGATAGAATCAGGATTTTGATCAACAATATGTATGATTTGGCTCAGAATTTCCATATGGCCAAATTTAACAAATATTAGGCTAATTATATAAAATGATACTTCGCCATGCTGGATACTTTTGCTATGTAATAATAGTAAAGTCATTATGAAACATAAAATCATAACATCGCGCAAAGATCTTCAACTTGAAACACAAGACCAAAAGTCTGCTAATAAATTACATCATTCAGATGAAGGAATTGACAGTGCACATATTTTCTGGTTTGCTTATGGGTATAACCATGCTTTTATGGCAATGGTAGATTTAACTTTTGCTTTTGATGAATTGAAAAAGATTGTAAAACCATGTCTAGTAAAAAGAAAGAAATATATAAACAAAACCGATGAAACAATATAAAATAGTCCCGATTTTGAGCTTATTGTTAACCCTATTTGTACAATCACTCTATGCCCAAAATATAGCTAATGAGCTGGTATTAAGCTTGGAAGAAATTTGGAAAGTAGCCGAAACAAATAACCGTCAACTGAAACTATCCGATCTACATCTTCAGCAGAGCAATTTGGAAATATTGGAAGCGAAAGATCGTTTGTTGCCTGAGCTTTTTGTTGGCGGAGATGCAAAACTCAATTCCAAATTCCTGATTTATGACAATGGATTATTCTCTTCTCCACAGGATGTGCCGGTAAAAGGTTATGGTTACAGCGTGGGTTACAACCTGAACGTCAATCTTTACAATGGTGGTAAGGACAAAAGAAACATCGCCATGAAAAAGGAAGAAGCGATACGTACACAATATGAAGTCGATCTGCAAAAACACAACATAAAATACAATGTTGCAGCTGTTTACTTTGATCTGTATAAGTTTCTGCATTTTCAGGATTTTCTTGCGGCAGAAATTGAAGCCGAAAAAAAACAATTGACACTGGTAGCAAGCTTGCATAAAAATGGCACCGTGCTAAAGAGCGATGTATTAAGAACCTCCGTGAAATTAGCGCAACTGGAACTCAGCCTTTCTGATATCGCGAAGAAGATTGAAATCGCTAAACAACGGCTCAATATCCTGATGGGGAAAGAAAATGATGCTGAGCTTGCAATAAAATACCAAGATACAATCGAGTTAAAGGTTATCACTCAAGGTGGTTATGAGGATTATCTAGACATCGCATTTAACAAATCGCCGGAATACAAGATAGCCTATAGCGCTGTCAAATTGAGTGAAATGAACATCAAGCAGGTAAAAGCGACGCTGTTACCCAAAATCTCCTTGTATTCAACTTACAATTACACCTATCCGCAGATTTCATTTTATCCATATTCGAATGATCTATGGGGATTTGGTCAGACCGGGATCAAAGTCCAGTTTCCTATTGATAATCTATACAAAAGCAAGCATTCCGTCGCTCATGCTCAAGCGATCAGTAATGAGGCAAGAGAAAAAGCAAATATTAAAAAAGAGGAGATCTACCTTGAGGTAAAAGAGGCTTATTTACAGCAAAAACAGGCCTTGGAAAGCATGGAAACAGCGGAGCAAAATATCATTAAAACCGCCGAAACTGCTCGTGTTATCAGAAGTAGCTACTTAAACCAGGAATCCCTTCTGACCGATCTTCTGGAAGCCGAAAATGCTTTGTTGGAAGCTAAATTTAATCTGACAACAGCACAAACAAACGTTAAACTTAAGCATATCAGGCTATTGGCAATTATCGGAATTCTTTAATACAAATATCATGAACAAAAATAAAACAGATAAAATTGTTGTAGACCTAACCAAATGGCTCGGTATCACATTATTCGTGGGAATTATTATTTGGGCAGCTGTTTATTTCTTCGAAGGATATCGCTATGAACAGACCAACGACGCTCAGATTGATGCCTATCTTTCCCCGATAAACGTAAAAGTAGGGGGTTATATCCGTAAAATATATTATAAGGACAATCAGCAGGTAAAAAAAGGCGATACCCTTGTAGTGATCGAACAGGACGAGTACGGGTTAAAGAGAGATGCTGCGTCAGCAGAACTCATGAGCGCGCAGGCCAAATTACCGGTCTTGGCAGCAAGCGAGGAAACGCAGGTTAAAAGCATTGCCGTCATTAAGGCCCAATTGGAAGGTGCTAAAGCACGATTGAACCAGCAGCAAAAAGAATTTGACCGCTATAAAAATCTACTGGCGGACGAATCGACCACACAACAAAAATTCGACAACATCAGTGCTACTTTATCCATCACCCAATCAGATTATGACCAGACAAAAGCTTCTTTGCAGGTCGCTGAATCCAAATTAAATGATTTCAGGGTACAGCACAATGCCATAGAGGCAGAAATAAAGATCAAAGAAGCACTTCTCAAAAGGCAAGAGTTGGATATTCGATATGCCGTTATCACAGCACCTTTTGATGGACAAATCGGGAAAAAGACCATTCAGGCGGGACAACTGATACAGCCCGGACAGACATTGGCATTCTTAGTGAACAGAGCCGAGGAAAAGTGGGTAATGGCAAATTTTAAGGAAACACAGATTGGGAAATTCAAAATCGGTCAAGCGGTATCTATTGAAGTCGATGCTTTTCCGAATGAAAAATTCAAAGGTACTATCGAGTCCCTTTCGCCAACCACAGGATCCCGGTATTCGCTGCTTCCGCCAGATAATGCTACCGGTAATTTTGTTAAAATCATCCAACGTATTCCTGTTCGGATTAAACTGATCGATATACCCGAAAAATTAACTAAGCTATCTGCCGGAATGAACGCAAATGTTTACATTTTAAAAAATTAACGATGCAAGTACACAAAATACCAATTTTTAAATCCTGGGTATCCGAATGGGTGGCAAGGTCTGTCATATTTGCTATTCTCATGACGAGTCTGTTTAGTTTTGCCTTTTACGGAAGTCCAGGTGCCGCGATGGGCTTTTACGGAATACAAGCTGCCGATGTACAATATGGTATGGTCGTTATCTATGGTTCAACCGTAGCTTTCCTGGCGCTGGATTTTAGAATTGTAAAGTATTTCGCACCACGGGAATATCTACTGCTGGCACTTGGGGTAAATGTGCTATGTGCCGTGGTTTGTTTTTATTTCAGAGATTGGATATTATTTGTTTTCTGTCAGTTTTTGCAGGGCATTACCTGTGCATTAATGTCGGGCATTGTGTTACAGCTTATTTTTCCAAGGTTACAGTCTGTACATGCCCGTGTGATTGCTTATAGCCTCCTTTATGGCAGTATACAAATAGCGGTGCCATTTTATTCCATCTATATCAGTGTCATCCTTTATTTCTTTGACTTCAACTGGATATTCAACGGATTTGTTATTGTAGTCATTATGCTGACAAGTGTTGTTTTACTTACCATGAACGGTAAGGCCAGGTTTACCAGAAAAATACCACTGTATCAGGTGGATTGGATCGGCTATTTATTTTATGTGTCTTTTATCTTGATCGTAGGATACATCCTTGTGTACGGACGTCAACTGGGATGGTTTGATAGTTCATTAATCAGCACACTTTGTTTAGTTAATGTAATTATTCTTTCTCTTTTTATTAGCAGAGAACTAAAACTTAAGCGACCATTAATCAATTTACAGATTTTTAGGGCAAAGAATTTCGTTATTGGACTTTTGCTTCTTTTTACCTTTTATATCTTTAAAGGAAGTACTGGGCTAGCCTATGGTTATCTTGAAGTAATTTTAGGAAACCATCCATTGAGTACCATTCCCGTATGGATTGCTGTAATTGCTGGAACTACACTGAGTATGTTTATCACTTCTCGATTTGTCTTGATGGGGTACAACCTGATCAGGATGATTATTGTTGGTTTTGGGTTGATGGCGGTATATTATACCTATATGATACTATTTGTTTCTGTACAGGGTGAAACAACCGACTTCCTTCTGCCTATGTTTATGTATGGCGCGGCAACAGGGGTGTTGTTTGTTCCGATTGTTTCATTTACCGCCGCGTCAGCACCTTCCAAAATTGCCATCAATGCCGCTCTTATTGGTATATTTTCAAGGTTCATAGGATTTACAGCTAGTCTGGCGCTTAACAACGAACTTCAATTATTTGCAAAATCATCCGTAAGGGAAAAAGTTCGGGAATCACTCACGGAGACGAACCTGCAGTTGCCTGTTACCTTATTGGATATTCAGGCACAATACGCAAATGCAGGCAGCGATATATATACGTCCAAAATAGTATCCTCGGGCTACTTGAATCAGATGGTAAGTCAGCAGATATTGGCTCGTGCTATTAGGGATTATTATGATCTGATGTTAACAGGTTTAATTTTTGTCATTCTTATTTTAGTACTCTGGCCTCAAATTCAAGATGTTGTTTTGAAACTAAGAAAGGGAAATGTTCCATATTAAGATATTGATATTTCAGAAATTATCATCGCGAAATATTCTCCAACTATGCGAAAAGAATCCGGGCGTTTAAATACGCATATTATGACACAGGTAAATGGAGAAATCCGAACAAAGGGAGCAACTTCTTTCAATAGTCGATTATTGTTAATTTTGCATGCAGGATTTGGTATGGGACCCCGAGCTTTTTAAGAACAGCAATAGAAGACACAATATGATAATATGACGGATGCACTAATAAAATATCTATTCTCGATAGGAACACTGTCAGCTGACGAAGTGAATTTTTCTGTTCAGTTCTTCAAACCACACGATTTGAAAAAGGGTGATTTTTTTATTCGTGCGGACGAACCCTGTCGTCATATTGGATTTATATCCAGTGGTGCGGTAAAAGCATATGCCGTCGACAAGGAGGGGAGAGAAAATATAACCTGTTTCAAATTTGAAAACGAGTTTGTAACTTCATTCCCAGAGTTTGTCGCTCAGGAAAAATCCAGAAGGAGTATCAGGGCTGTAGAAGATAGTATAATTCATCGGATAAACTATGCTGACTATCAATATCTGCTTGGTCGAGTGACTTCTTGGAACAAGGTTATACAAGCTGTGATGGAACGGGAATATATCCAAAAGGAACAATACCTCCTGAATTACAATAATAAGTCAGCGCTCGATAAATATCATCATGTCCTTTCGAATGAACCAAAGCTCATTCAGCGCATAGCGACACAAGACCTCGCCTCATATCTGGGCATCACGCAGCGATCTCTTACAAGAGCGAAGGGACAAATACATCGCGCCAAAGTATTATAGGACAAATGTCCTTATTTATTTCTATAGAGTGCCATAGTTTTGCAAAAAAAAGCTATGTTACATCAAATTGCCCAAGAAGTTTTTCATGTACCATTGATGCCACGAAATAGTATCAACTGCTATATAGTAGAGGGTGTGTTGGTTGATTGTGGGATACGCAGTTCATATAATACGGTGAAGGGAGCCCTTCAGAAAATACCCGTCCATCAACATGTGCTTACGCATGCCCATGCAGACCATCAGGGCTGTAGTGATCAACTATGTGATGAATTTGAAATACCTTTACTTTGCCATGAAAATGAAATTTTTAGGACTGAAACAGGTATGGTAACTAATGACTATCCAAATCCCAAACATTGGTTAGCAAAACTTCAACAAAAATACTGGGCGGGGCAGGGCCACAAAGTCGATGGTACACTCGTTGAAAAATGATAGCATTGGAAACTTTCGGGTCATAGAAACTCCAGGCCATTCAGCCGGTCATATTTCTTTATTCCGTGAGCGGGATGGTGTATTGATAATCGGGGATGCTGCTACAAATATGAACCTGCTCACTACAGTGCCTGGCCTAGGGCTCCCTCCAAAAATATTCACGTCGGATCAACAGCAAAACATCAGATCGCTCCAAAAGTTAGCAGGATTAAATCCTTCTATGATATGCTTTGGTCATGGCCCGGTCATGCGAAATACGGATCGAAAGTTTGAGCAATTTGCGGCCAAATGTGTATCGTGGTTTAATTCGTAAACTTCCAGTACAGACTCGTCAAGTAGGGAATTACAAATGAATAGACAGTATAAAACTCTTTTTTGAAATCCAGTTTTTGCGATGATTATCTAAAGATTAACATCCTGAAAATGGATATCTTCGTAGATTCAATATCGATTGGCCTTGAAGCCATATCAAGATATCGTATCCACTGTCATAACTGTCCCAAAGAAAGACTGGAAAAATCTTATTGCCTTAGAAGTTTTAAGTAACTTAATATTATTCCGCTGTGCTCGGCTTCGTGAAAGTTAGCGGCTTGAAGCGCTTGGATATGATTATTGATGGAGAAGCCAATTGGTAAGCTGAACGATTGGTATTCAACAAATATACCTGATGTTAAATCTTTACTAAGTTGGTTTACTGTATAAAGCAATAGATGTTTTATTTCATCAATGTCTGGCGTATTTTTCCACGTATGTGGTGCCGTTCCAATTTTGAATGCTTCCATAAATTCCTGCGATATATGCATTGGTAGTCCACTACGCATGTACATATGCCGCTGCTGAGAAGTGATACAGTGGCCAATTTGCCAGACGATATTATTGTTAAAGGTCTCTGGAATTTTAAATAATATGGTATTATCAACTGTTTCCATTACTTGTAATAACCTGATTCTGCTAGCCTTTAAAATTTCAAATTCAAATAATTCAGTTGTCATCGTATTGGTTAAGATTCTAGATCAGTTTAATAAAGTCTTATTGGAGCGAATAGATCAATTAATTCGATTAATGATTATGCCAATGCGATTTTTTGCCGAGTACAAGAAGTGCATCTCTGAAAGCTAGTGCCAGCTCCCTAGAAGGACCGACTCCAAAGTAATGAAGAAAGATCATGTGTGGATCATCTCCAAGCATATGGTTGTGGATTGCTACAATTTCGATATGGTGTTTCCTTAAAGTACTGATAACTTGATTGACCTCATGGTCTAACATTGCGATGTCACCAGCAATATAGGCTTCGTTTTCGGATCCGGTAAATGACGCCCAACTGTTTAAACCGATCGATGATGTCATTTCGGCTCCCATTGCCATAATTTTTAAATCGGATCGTCCTACGGTATATTTGATTGTTGAGCCGTTTATCGCGGCCTCATGACCGATAATGTTATTTAATTCGGTAACATTAAATATCTTATCCCCTGGATCTTGTTTTTGATTCAGTGGTGCTGGTTGATTTCCAACAGCTATTTTAGTGTTTGAGATAGCTGTTGCGTATTTCTGAGCCAATTCGACTGGTTCCCCCATACCGTGGATGTGCATATAAAAGATTCGGGGTTCTTCATAAAAGAAATGATTATGGATTGCCCCAACTTCCAGACCTGATTCAAGGGCAGCAGTAATAAGGGGATTTACTTCTTCCTGAAGTAGAACACAATCACTCATAAGCACAGCACTCTTTCCATCCATGGTCCTCTTTATCGCAGCCCATCCTCCAAAGCCAAAAGATATAGAAACATCCTTACCTTTGACGGTCACAGCTAGATCATTACGGGGAAAACTGGTATTATGTGTAACTTCTTTTGCGTTATATTTTCCTTTCTTTCCTAAAGCTTTTTCAATTCCTTGGATTTCAGCCTCGGTGAGATCAGGCGTATTCGACGTGGTCGTAGAAAACGCACGAACTGTTTTAAGACCAACTAGTCAGCTGCCTGTTAGGAGCAATCCCATTTTCAATAGCGTTCTGCGTGACGTTAAGTTTCTAAAATTTTTCATCCTGATCTATTATATTTTGAAAATATTACTACGTATAAACAATAAACTATCCCTTGCAACAAATGAACACCACTATTGTTGTTCATTTGGGAATTTTAATCGATCACGATTCGATTTAGAATATATATCCGAATTGAAAAGCAGCAGCAATAGAAATTTTTTGTTCATTGCCAAATCGGACTGGGAAGGGAGTTGCTAGAAAAAGTTTTCCAACCTGACCATGTGTTATGACCTTGCTTAATACCGGTGTAAGCCCATATCGTCCGGAAGTTTCAAATGCAGCCCTAGGGATAAATGTGAATTCCTTTCCGATGGGAAATAATACGCCCGGATGGAACAAGAAATTGCTCATTTTGCTGTTCCCGGATGCTATTTTAATGTAGGGAACCATTTCCAGTGAAAATCCCAAGTGTAGTTCTCTAAGTATATTGATACCTGTCGGCATACCTACCTGATAGCTATCTTTAAAATTTGGCGTTATCGTACCAGATGATAGGGAAACAATGGGGTTTACTATACCAACATAAGCAACTAGTTTGCTCGGTTGTTGGGCTCTTAAATGTAATGATGATAAGAGTATAATAATGATCGCTGCACAAAAAGTTTTATGGTAAGAGGAGTGGTATCGGTTTAGTTTCATAATATCTGCTTTATAAAAGCAAGTATAACTAATACGTAACATCTCAAAATAGAATAAATTTTACTATTTTGTATATTCCTTACTTTTTAAAAGATTTCCTCCTATATTCTGAAGGATTACTTCCTGTAAATTTTTTAAAAATGCGCGTGAAATGACTTTGATCAGAAAAACCTGTGAGATAGGCAATGTCAGTAAGGGAAATTGAGTGGTCAGACATAAGTTCAATGGCTTTTTCTATTCTTTTTTTACGGATGTACTCACCATAATTTAAGTTTTCAAAATATTTTGAGAATTCGCGTGACAAATAGCTTGAACTAATATCCAGTTCTTCGGAAAGTTGATTTAAGCTTAATGTTGTATTTGTATCGATTTGATCCTGTATCATTTCCCGCAATAATGCAGTCCATTCCGGAGATTTTTCTTTTTGCTTATCATTTAAATGTTCATGATAGATTTTAAGGAGCAAAACCTCAGTTGGACCTTCATTGCTATGTTTCAGTCGGTAGAGGTGTTGAGCCCAGCTATAAAGGCCGTCATAAATGACCATTCCGATCTCCAAAAGCTGATTGTCGTCCTTGATATTGTAAGCTAGACCTGAAAAAATCGCCTCGAGACCTGAAGATTGTGGCATTAAATCATGTCTATCCGTGTCCGCACTACGAACAATTGCAGCAATTCGTTTTAATGCCGGATCGTTTAATTCATGTTTTTTAAGGAAATAGTCAAATGTACACTCGTCTGCATAATGACTGTATTCTACACCAGGAATATCAAACGGAATGGCGTTCGTTTGTTTAGCAATTTCAAAGACCGTATCTAGGGGGCATATATTATTTTTGCGTCCGGATTTATAAAACGCTTTATCAGCCATGGACAAGCAATCCTATCGATCTTTGGTCTTTCACGTGTAATCCAATCCATATCTTTTTTTCCGTCAAAATATTATGATTAAGATCAATAATTATTGTGTAAAAACAAAGGGAAGTATTTAATTTAAATTTTGAATTACTTGTTTAAAATTTAATTTCAATCGTTCGATAGCTTTCCAAAAAAAAGTATGGTATGGCGATCGCTTAACAAAATAGAGGTTAAACGATCGTCCAGATTTTTATAGATTTTTTTAATACATTTATTATAATAGCAATACATTGTCTTTTTATTCTGTTTTAAAAAAATACTTTCTTTATTAGTGTGTTTTATTATATTAGAGTGAAACGCTTTGAAAGATTAAGAGGGAGGTAATGCTTCATTCAAAACATAGCTAATAGATATTTAAACCAAAATCTTATCATTATGATCCATACCAAGCTTAGTATACACTGTAAGATTTTGGTATTCTTTTTTTTTCTTTCGAGCTGCACAACAGTAAATATACCAATAGCTAACTTAAATAAGGTTTCTCCAGGGGCAATGAATCAATTGACAAATGATTCTTTAGGACTAAAGATTGACTTCTATGGGAACGCAAACTTTGGATCTAAGTATCTAGATTTAAAAGATGTCAGGTCTATTTTTCGAAAAAGAAAGATAAAATTTCCATCAAAAAATATTGTTTTTTGGGGTACATATGATGTGACAAGAAATCCAATGTATTTTGTCGGCAGTTTGGAAACTTCTTTAGATGTCTCAAAGTTCACTGCAGATACGTCTATGTATAAATGTGTTTATTATCGTAGTATCCAGAAAAATAGAGATAATATAATAAGTCGTGTAGCGATCCCATACCACAGAGATTCATTTCTTTTGGTCAGTGAAGTTAGGACGGAAATCACCGATATGCAAGAAAGTGTTAAAGATGTTTTATATGGCATAAAAACGTCCTACAATTCCTTGGCTTACGGAGAGAAATTTGTCGAGCAGAAGCCCGTTCAAGAACCAGATTATTATAATCTAGCTGAATCAATTTTTAAAGATAAGGGATATGCGAATTATTTGTCTACAAGAGATACGCTGGAAAAACTTGTTCTGCAAAATGAAGATAGCCAATTTGCCAACGAGCTATTAAAATCATATCGTTCGTTTCTTGGTGAAAGTGTTCAATATTATAACGAAACTAAACAAGAACAACAGTCAGTCGAAAAAACTGCTATTACCATTGACCAACTGGTAGAGAAAATTAAGGAACATCGAGTGGTTATGTTTAATGAGAATCATTTACAACCACGTTGTCGTTTGTTAATCAATCTTTTACTGCCAAAACTTTACAAAGAAGGCTTTAATGTCCTTGCTTTAGAAGGTCTATCCGAGGATGATGACCGAATTAATAAGCTGGGATTTCCAAACGTTGAGAGCGGATTTTACACCAGGGATCCTAATATGGCGAATCTCATCAGAACAGCAAGAATTTACGGCTTAAAAGTAATAGGCTATGAAGATTTTGAAAACACAATCAATAGAGATCTACAGCAAGCTAAAAATCTGATTAGAAAAAGTGAAATCGTTACAAAAAATCAAGTTAAACTTATCGTATTAGCTGGCGGAGGACATATTGAAGAAGGAGATATCGGAGAAATCAAAAGTATGGCTCAATATTTTAAGAAACTAAGCAAAATTGACCCTTACACAATTAATCAAGTTAAGTTTTTATCTATTAACGATGTTAATGATTTGGTATATGTTATCGAGAGCAAGATATTGAATGGTTATGACTTGTATTTATCAAATAATCTGAATAGCGATAAAATAGTAATTGGAGCAAAAGATTTAAACCGCAGCTATAGTATACCGAATACTGATTCGACCAAATCAGGCACATCGGCCATTTACATTTATCATGAAAAGGAATATCAATTGGATAAAACAGCTATTCCAGTTTACTTGTCACTTTCTAAAAAGGATTCGCTACAGGTAGACCTTCCGAAAGGAGTATATAGATATGTCAAGCGAGATCATTATGGGGCTATAATTCATCAAGAAACTATTGCGGTAGAATGATTAAAACATCGCGCAGGATATAATTTTCGCTTATGTTATTTTTCGTTGTTAAAGGGACATGGGGGGTGAAGGTAAAACCATGTTCGAGAAGCTAACTACGCCTTTTTTTACAAAAAATAAAACGAAAGCAAATCAACCGTTGTTATAAGAATACTTTTCATAAATTAGGTTAATAACAGGTAGTAAAAACCTTGAGATCCCCCCTCAAGGTTTTTTGTCTTTATCTCACTGTTTTACTGAGCTATGCACAAACTTTCAAACAACTTGGTATTTATCATAAGCCCATTAAAGTCGCAGCAGCTCCGGTAGGCACTAGTTGATCAGGTCTAGTTCTTTCAATTTTCCCAATATAAGTCGGACGACGGCAGAGGTTCTGCCAACATCACTGAGGGTTATCCATTCAAATGAATCGATTTCACTTGCTGCCTGTAGTGTGCCCGAATAATCCGCAAAATAGCAGGTCATCTTCACGATTACATCAGCCTCTTTGCCATCGGCTGGGGCTTGGAAGGTCTCAAAATAACGGATCGAATCTTCTTGGACCTCAACGTTGAGTTCTTCCTTAATTTCTCGCTTCAGACATTCTATGTCAGATTCATTAGGTTCTCTTTTGCCTCCTGGCAAATAGAGCTTTGACTTTGATTTGGAAAGTGCCGTCAACACTTTTTTATCCGAAATGCTGATCAATGCGACCTTATCTATAACCTTATTGTCCATATTACAAATTTAGTGAATTAAAATGATGTAATCGGTTAACAAGCTATGATCACTTCGCTTTTTCCTGTTTGGATTAAAGTTGTTTTTTTTTATTCTTATTACAGCATTTTAACGATGTACTTCTAAAGCAATGATCGTTAATCGATCCAAATGAAACCCTGAGAATAGGTACGGGCCTTACCGGCCACGATCACTCTATCGTTTTTGTTTTCGCAATAAAGTTGCCCCTCTCTTTCAGACAGCTGACGGGAAAAAAGAGTATCCTTGCCCAACCTTGATGCCCAAAACGGAATAAGGGAACAATAGGCAGACCCAGTAACGGGATCTTCGAGGATCGTTGATTGCGGTGTAAAGTATCTGGATACAAAATCAATGTCGTTTCCTGTTGCTGTGACGACCACACCTCCGGGATCAAGATTAATCAGATCAAAAATGGATCTGTTAATGTGGATGTTTCTGACCTCTTCCTCAGATTCGTATAGTAAAACATAATCTCTTGATTTATAAATCTCTTTGGGTTGGATGTTAAGCGAGTTTTTAATAACGTCGGGCAGTGCGGAAGGCTGTGGCATTCTGGATGGAAAATCCATATAATAAACTTCGTCTTTTATATCAACAGTTAATTCACCTACTTGCGTTTCAAAAACAATTTTGCTTTTTTGATAGTCTAGGTGCTTAACCAGGCAATGCACGGTCGCTAAGGTTGCATGGCCACATAGGTCCATTTCAATTTCAGGTGTAAACCATCTTAAATGGATTGTATCACCGTTATCTATGAAAAAGGCCGTTTCCGCCACAGCATTTTCACGTGTAATTTTAAACAGTGTCTCATCGGGTAACCACTCTTTTAACGGTACCACGCAGGCTGGGTTTCCCCGGAAAATTTCTTCTGTAAAGGAATCTATTTGATATAGTTCTAACTTCATGATGGATAAATTGCTGTCGTTTGTAAAGTTAATTCAATTCATGAAGATTAGCTTCATTGTTTACAGAATTTGACAGTAAACGCTATATTAACCGATGCTGTACAATCCCTTTGAACAGGTCCCGGGCTGTCACATCCAAAGATTATTATGTTCTTTTTCGCTCAAATTTTTCCTAACTGTAATTAGGTAGAAATACAGCAGATGTTATTGTGAAGCAAAATGATGAATAGTAATAAACAGTTGAACAACATTTTGAGGGAAATATTTTAAACCTTTTTCATGCTACTATTGTGTTATAGAGAAAATGGGGGTAAAGTAAATAAATAGCTATGGGACTATCGAAATATCGTGAAAAGCGTTCTGAAGAGAAAACCCCGGAACCGTTTGGGGGACAGCCAAATGGGACTGAACTACGCTTTGTTGTGCAGAAACATGATGCCTCTCATTTACATTACGACTTTCGTCTTGAGATGGATGGTGTTCTGAAAAGTTGGGCGGTGCCAAAAGGGCCTTCTATGGATCCTAGTATTAAGCGCCTCGCTATGATGGTAGAAGATCATCCCTATGATTACCGAGACTTTGAAGGGGTGATCCCCAAAGGTCAATACGGTGGCGGTACCGTGATCGTCTGGGATGAAGGGACGTATGAGCCAGCTGAAAGTGGCATTAAGGAAGTAGCTAAACAAGAAAAAGACCTGTTGCATCAGCTCTATTCCGGCAAGCTTAAATTTAAGCTCAATGGTCAAAAGCTAAAAGGAGAGTTCGCTCTTGTTAAAGCCCACGGACGTGGAGATAACGGGTGGCTGCTCATGAAACTAGACGATAAATATGCCAGTGAGAAAGATATTACAACAAAAGATAAATCAGTGATCTCAGGCAAGACAATTCCACAGATGGAAAAATCACCCGATCAGGTTTATGGTAAACATATTATCAAAAAAGACAGTACGGTAAAAGATAAGCGTTCAACAAAAAACAAAGCATCTGAGCTAATCAATGATCAGCTTGAAGCTGTTCCTACGGCGACTTCCAAAAAGAAAACGAATATTCAAGCACTTTTAAAAAATGCGCCAAAACAAAGATTCTATTCCCATATCGAGCCTATGCTCGCTACCTTGGTCGATAAACCCTTTGATGATGAGGGCTGGATCTATGAAGTCAAGTGGGATGGATATCGCGCAGTAGCTTTTATGAATAAAGGTGAGGTGGAACTAAAATCCCGTAATGACAAGAGCTTTAATGAAAAATTCTATCCCATCTATGATCAATTGAAGGAGCTGAAATTAGATGCCATCTTGGATGGGGAAGTTGTTGTTTTAGGTGGAAACGGCACGGCCAATTTTGGCTCGCTCCAAAATTGGCGGAGTGAAGCGGATGGCGATCTGGTTTATTACGTTTTCGATATCCTTTGGTATCAGGGACAGGACCTGAAAGACCTGACATTGCTCGAGCGTAAGGCAATTTTAAAAGAAATCATTCCCAAAGGCAACAGTATCCTGGTCAGTGAACATTTTGAAACTTCCGGAATACATTTTCTGGAGGAGGCTAAAAGGCTTGGCTTGGAAGGGATTATGGCGAAGCGTAAAGATAGCACCTATCATCTCCATAATCGTTCAAAGGACTGGCTTAAAATTAAAGCAAACAAAAGACAGGAAGTTGTCATAGGCGGGTATACACTGAATGATGATTCAAGTAAGCAGTTTAGTAGCCTTCTTGTAGGCGTCTATGAAGGAAAAAAATTGATCTACACCGGAAAAGTCGGTACTGGCTTTAATGTTAAGCTTCAAAAAGAAATGATGAAGCTATTTAAACCGCTTGTTATTAATAAAGCACCTTTTTCTGAAGAGCCCGACGTCAATAAGCCCTCGCGTTTCAGGCCAAATCCGCCACATGCTACCGTGACATGGCTTAAACCGGAGCTTGTCTGTGAGGTGAGCTTTGCGGAATTAACCAGCGACGGTATTATGCGGCATCCTTCGTTTGACGGAATGCGGGAAGATAAAAGTGCCAAAAAAGTAATTCTTGAGGAGGAAACTCCTACAGAAAAAATGGTAGACGATATGGAAGATAAAATTGTTACACCCAGAGTAAAAGGGCCGCGGAAAACACTATTAAATCCGACCGATAAAACCCAGGTCAGAAAGGTAAATGGCCATGAACTAAAGTTTACCAATTTAGATAAGGTGTTTTGGCCGAAAGAGGGAATAACCAAAAGAGACCTCATCAATTATTACTATCAGGCTGCTCCATTTATATTGCCCTATCTTAAGGATAGGCCACAGAGTATGAACCGTTTTCCGAACGGCATTGAAGGCGAAGGTTTTTATTTTAAGAACGTGACTGATACGGCACCGGAATGGGCAGAGACCTATCTCTACCACAGTGAAACAGATGAAAAGGACCGTCATTATCTTGTGGGCAAGGACGAAGCCACATTGCTCTATATGGCAAATCTTGGCTGCATTGAAATGAACCCCTGGAGCAGTACGGTTAAAAAGCCTGAAAATCCATCGTTTTGTATAATTGACCTTGATCCGGACAAAAATTCGTTTGATCAGGTTGTTGAAGCTGCTCAGGTCACAAAGAGCATATTGGATGATATGGGGGCGACTAGCTATTGCAAAACCAGTGGCTCTACAGGGCTTCATATCTATATACCACTCGGTGGCAAATATACCTACGAACAATCTAAAGAGTTTGCCCGGGTAATTGTCACGCTAGTCCATCATGAGCTTCCTAAATTCACCAGTCTAGAGCGGTCCATAAAAGACCGCAAAGGGAAAATGTATCTTGATTTTTTGCAGAACAGGCCACACGCGACCATCGCAGCCGCATATTCTGTCCGCCCCAAACCAGGAGCGACAGTGTCTATGCCACTTCATTGGGACGAAGTGAAAAAAGGGTTAAAAATAAGCGATTTTCATATTTTAAACGCGATTGAAAGAATGCAGAGCGAAGGAGATATTTTTAAACCTGTATTGGGAAAAGGGATTAACCTAAAAAGTATAGTGGATAAATATTATAAATAAATTTCATTTTTAAAAATCAATAACTTTAAACGAGTATTTATGAACGTAAAACGCTTTTTCGGAACAATACTGACTATTCTTGGTATTGTCGGTTTAATTTATACAGGCTATGAACTCATCAATAAAAGCACTGCGTACACCAATTTAGGGGTAGTTGGCATATTGGCTTTGATTTTCTTTTTTGCCGGTATCGGTCTGGTGAAAAATACCAAAGACGAGTCTTAGCATTAGCCACCAGTTAAAGACCAGCAGGGATTATAGTATATGGTGATCTCGATTTTTTGCATAGCTGACCGTTTTATAAGGTAACCACTATCTTTCCGACGGTACGGCCGGTTTCGATTTGTAGATGAGCTTTAGCCATCTCGTCGAAACCGAAAACATGCGAAATGTGTGGTTTTAAAATACCATTTTCCAATAAGGATGCTATTTTCTGCATATCGCGACCACTTGAATAGACTGACATGGAAACAACAGGCATGTAACTGTTTTTTTTGAGCCTGAAGCTCATCCGCTTTGGTATGACAGAAGGTAAGGTAACTATCGTTCCAAATGGTTTTAGTACCTGTACTGACTTCTGAAAATTAATACCTCCAATGGCTTCTAGCACAAAATTAACGTCATAAAGTACATCTTCGAAATGTGTCTTTTTGCTCGGCTTTTTTATAAAAGATCAAACGAATACTGCATTCTGGTTGTTCCTAATACGAAAAATGAGACGATTGCTTTTGCTGGCTTGATTTACACTTTGTCAAGCCAGCATTTTTTGAAACCGACTATCCCATTATTGGGATCATAACTATATATCAGGGCCGGACTATTCCGGCCTTTTTTACTATATGGTAGCAAATCTTGAACCTGGGATATTTATTGTATATGTCGGGTTGCCTTTTGCAGATGTTGCCTTTAGCTACTTCATCTTGCTGTACAACTAATGTTTTTTCTAGATCATCCCAAGGCTGTTTCACAGCCTTGAAAACATGTTGAGAAATTTTCTAATACCATGATACTAAATTCCAGTAGCCCGTAATTCTTTATTTTGGTTAGGATTATCCTCATTATGGCAACGTAAGTAAATCCATTTTAGAAGCAACTTTGCATTCATATTAATATTAGTTAAAAATGGAAAATAGGCAAAAGGAAAAAGTTTGGTTCATTACAGGATCTTCAAGAGGATTTGGAAAAATATGGACAGCAGCCGCTTTGAAACGTGGCGACAAGGTGGCAGCTACAGCACGTAATATAAATAGTATTGCCGCGTTAAAAGAAACGTATGGCGATCAGGTTCTGGTTCTTGAAGTGGATGTAACCAATCGCTCCCAAGTGCAAAATGCGATCCACCAAGCCAAGCAGTATTTTGGCAGATTGGATATTGTGCTCAATAATGCAGGGTATTCTTTAGTGGGGACCATTGAAGAGAGTAGCACTGATGAGGTAAAAGCCATGTATGAAACAAATATTATCGGACCTATCCATGTGATTCAGGCAGCATTACCCATACTGCGAGCCCAAGGGCATGGCCATATTTTAGGTACATCCAGCGCTGTCGGCATTTATAGTAATCCCCTAATCGGGTACTATTGTTCTTCGAAATTTGCGTTTGAAGCTATTTACGATAGTTTGTCTAAAGAAGTTGCGGCATTTGGCATCAAAGTAACGCTGATTGAACCTGGGGCTTACAATACCGAATTTGGCAGCACCGAATCACTGAAAATAGCCAGCAAAAAGCTACCGGATTATGATGATTTGAAAAGTCAGGTGATGAAAAATTTACAAACGATGAAGCGGGGAAATCCTAGTGCCACTGCCGATGCGCTATTTGCTGTTGTAGATGCTGAAAACCCACCGTTGCGATTCCTTTTGGGTAAAAATGATCTGCCATTTATCCGTCAAATTTATTCAGAGCGTCTCCAGGAATGGGAAACCTGGAAAGCGATTTCTCAAGCAGCCCAAGGCTAGTGATCTATGTCGTCGGTAACAATCTTGCGATCTATTCGCTTTTCTTTTTTGTGAGGAAAAGCGAATATTGTTTAACTTGTAACCTAGAATTTTTATAATATGGTTTCCAAAAAATCGAATCATTCCGTAAAAAGATTTAATACGCTGGCCGATGTCATGCAGGCATCAGGTTTTCCGCCGCCGCAGCATCCCTTAATTGTTTTGTTGAATGGGGTAGACAAGCCACTTGAAGGTCATGCTCCTCCTAAATCACATGTGTTGAACTATTATAAAATAGCTTTTAAACCAGATGCCGGAGGGGAACTAATCTATGGCCATACCAAATTTGATTTTAAAGAGGGCGGTCTGTTTTTTGTTGCTCCTCAGCAGATTCTCTCTGCTATAGAAACGGATAAGCAGAAGGAAACTGGAGAACAAAGCATACTTCGCCCACAGATCACGCTGCTCATAGATCCTGATTTTTTATTGCACTATCCGTTAGCCCAAAAGATCCATCAGTATCACTTTTTCTCCTACGCTACCAATGAAGCGTTGCACCTTTCGAACAAAGAAAAAGAAACCATTCTATCACTTTTCAGAAATATAGAAGAAGAACTTGAGAACCGTATAGACGAGATGAGCCACAATGTGATCATCGCCCAGATTGAACTGTTGCTTAATTATGCCCAACGATTTTATAACAGGCAGTTTCTGACCCGAAAACAAAACTATCCAAGTATTGCCGAGCGTATTGATCAATTGTTGGAGGATTATTTCAATAGCGATAAGGTCCTGAGTGGAGGAGTTCCTACTGTGAATTATTTGGCTGATCAGCTGCATATGTCAGCGAGTTATTTAAGCGATCTGTTGCGAAATCTTACCGGTCAAAACACCCAGCAAATCATTCATGATAAAATGATTTATCGGGCAAAGAATAAGTTATCTACCACAGCTCTCCGCATTTCTGAAATTGCATTTGAATTAGGTTTTGAACAACCGCAATCTTTTAGCAGATTGTTTAAATTAAAAACCAAACAAAGTCCACAACAATATAGAGCTCAATTCAAATAATTTTTACGAATACTTAAACTCTCCGCACTATTTTTTCCGCGGCGGATTTGTATCAGCGTTTTTGAGAAAACACTTCATTTAGTCAATTTTACAATGGAAGTTTTAACACTTGTAATCAGCAGTAAATGGTACTTACAATCTAATGGAAGATAAATATAATCTGTTAAAAGAACATATAGAGAAAGTCGTTGTACTTACTGAAGATGAATTTGACTTGGTAAAAGCATGTTTTATTCAACGGCAGTATAGAAAGTCGGAATGTATTTTTAGGGAGGGCGATACCGTAAACTATATTTACTTTGTATTGTCTGGTCTTCTTAAATTTTATTATACAGACGATGACGCTAAGCAACATATTGTTTCATTTGCAATGGAAGACTGGTGGGAAACCGATGTTTCGGCCTTTTATACACGCGGAAATGCTTCATTTACTTTGGAATGTCTTGAGAACACAGAATTACTTTGTCTATCGCTGGAAAATTTTGAAAGGTTGTGCAATAGGCTTCAAAAGATGGAACGCTTTTTCCTTCGTAAATCAATTGCCGGCCATATCGGGTCACAGCAACGGATCTTATCATTTTTAACCTCGGGAGCAAAGGAAAGATATGAGCAGCTGATCAAAAGAAATCCCGCTTTGCTGCAACGGATTCCAAAATTGTTGCTTGCTTCTTACCTAGGCGTATCCAGGGAGACATTAAGCCGTCTATTTTCTTGATTTTATTTAATTGTGAGGTTTGTCACACAGGTGAATGTAAAAATATTTTGAGCTTTGCTCCATAATAATTTTACAGAAATGGAAAAGAAAATAATCAATCCTTGGAACTGGCAGGAAGCCAGAAATTATGTGCAGGCTGTTGAAATTAAACATGCCCATTCAACCTTATATGTGTCGGGACAATGTGCTATTAGTGATGATGGCGTATCGAGCACTGCTGATATGAGAACGCAGATTTTTCATACTATTGAAAATCTTGGAAAAGTTATTCAATCAAGTGGATATGAAGCTCGACATCTCGTTCGCCTCAATATCTACACGACCGATTCTACAGCGCTATTTGAAAACTTTGATGTAATTCAGGATTGGATTACTAAAAATAAAGTGAAGCAAACAAGTACAGTTTTGGAAGTCAAGACATTGTTTGAAACTTTGAAGGTAGAACTGGAAGCAACACTGGTTAAATAACGTCAGGATTAAAAAAATGGCGATAGCTCGTTATTTGCCATTTTTTTATTGTTGAATAACGTCCATAAACCGCATTTGGTTGGAAACTCATAAAGGACAATTCTAATAGCTATAAAACGAAATAATCAGCAAAACTTTTCCCCTAAAATCGCAAACGCTCTGCAGCGAGGATTGTTCTTTCTTTGCAGGCATAGGTTTTTGATGCTTCGGAAAATCGTATAAATTTTAGCTCATTATTCCATGGATCAGCTTAGCTTATTTCAACATGAAGGATATATTTTTCCGGAAGATCTCCTGAACTTTGAGCCGGACTTTCTTATGCAGGAGGAAGCTGATCAGTTGTTTGATTTCCTGCTGAAAGAAGTACCCTGGCAGCAGACATCCAAAAAAATGTACGACCGAACGATATTGACTCCTCGCTTGACCGCCTGGTATGGCGACGAAAATGCGACTTATCAAATGGCCGGAAAAAGGATAGCCGTGAATGAATGGCTTATCCCATTAAAGGCGTTGAAGGAGCGGATTGAACAGCGGTTTCATTGTACATTCAATTCCGTCTTGCTCAATCTATATCGCGACAACAACGATTCAGTCGCTTGGCACCGCGATCGCGAGAGTGAATTGGGCAATAGACCCGTGATCGGGTCGGTGAGTCTGGGACAAGCACGCTATTTTGATTTCAGGAAAGTGGACGATCATAATAAGAAGTATTCGTTGCTACTGAACCATGGTGCTCTGTTGTTGATGAAAGGCAATCTGCAGGAGACATGGGAACATCGAATCGCAAAATCTACGCAAAAGATGAGCGCAAGGATCAACTTGACATTTCGCCTGATCAACGAACTAGAGAATGAATAAACAATTTTTGTATAAAGATCAAAAGAAAGAGAAACGTCCCTTGTTATAACAATACTTTTTCATAAATAAGGTTAATAACAGATAGTAACAACCTTAAGTTCTCGATTCAAGGTTGTTTATCTAACATATTTTAATTTGAATTAATTCTTTTTTTATTAAAAAACTATTCAAATAAAATTGTTGTTTTGTTATAAACTAAATTTCTATAGCATATTATAACTTTATGCACAATCAAAGATACCCCAAAAACGATAACAGCCATCCTCTTATCATGGATAATAATTATAAGCTGGTCGCTGATATGATTAAAAAAGATCTTTTTGGAGTGCTCCTTAAAGCTAAATTAATATGTAATACGGAAATTGCAGTGTTGACTTTATTTGATAACAGTCAAAATTTTGTACAGACTTATTTTCATGATGTCGATGGCAATGTAAGTATCGATAAGGTATTTTTCGACTATGTGTTTGATGTCAACGGCACGCTAGAAATTCCAGACGTTAGCACTGAGCCTCAATCGCAGCGCAATTCAGTTATTTTCCAAAATTTTGGCATACTGTATTATTATGAGGCACCGTTAATCGGTTACGACGGAAAAATAATTGGTTTTTTAAGCGTTATGGATAGACGCCCCAACAAGCTTACGGATAGTCAACGGACTCTTCTTTCATTATTGTGTATAGAAGTTCTTAATTTACTTCAAGAGAAAAACCAGCATCTCCAGTTAACTAGTAAGTTGGAATATGTGAAGTCTACACTAGACATGACCAGTCAGGTTGCCAGAGTAGGGAGCTGGGAGTATGACTTAGTTGACGATTATATCGATTGGTCTGAAATGACCAAGATTATTCATGGGGTCCCAAAGGACTATCGTCCATCTATTGAAACAGCAATAGAGTTTTACAAGGATCCTCAACATAAAATGAAAATTGTTCAGGCTATAAATTGCGCAATATCTACGGGAGCATCATGGGATCTTGAATTGGAGATTGATACCTATCAGGGTACAAGGTTGTGGGTTAGAGCATTAGGCAAAGCAGCTTTTAAAAAGGGTAAATGTGTTCGACTATATGGCACTTTTCAGGATATCGATAAGCGTAAACGCTCTGAAGCGGAATCGATACGTTCTAAGAAAATGCTTGAAGATGTTTTGAATGCCACTACTGCCGTTGCTATCATAGCAACTGACGCAGAAGGGGTGATAACCCTTTTCAACCGGGGCGCAGAAAATTTATTGGGGTATAAAAGTGAAGAAGTGATCGGTAAAATTACGCCGACATTATTTCATAGCAGTAGAGAAGTTAGAGATCGCGCGAAGGAACTTGAAATTGAATTTGGCTATCCGATTAGTGAATTTAGAGTGTTCGTCGAAATAGCTGAGCGCTACGGATACGAGCAAAGAGAGTGGATTTATATAAAAAAGGATTTTACGCAACTTTATGTATCTCTTGCCGTTACTGCAATGCGTGATATTTCTGGTCAGATTATAGGTTATCTTGGCATTGCCACAGACATCACGAAGATTGTACTTCAAAGAGAAGAGTTAGAGAAAGCTAAAAAGCTTGCTGACCAAGGTAGCGTGGCGAAGTCAGAGTTTCTCGCCAATATGAGTCATGAAATTCGTACACCTCTTAATGGGATTATAGGGTTTACGGATTTGATGAGTCGAACAAAACTAGACGATACACAAAAAGAGTATCTTTCCATTGTTGATCAGTCTGCTAATCTTCTTTTGAGTATCATAAACGATATACTTGATTTCTCTAAAATTGAAGCTGGCAAATTGGAGCTTTCTATTGAAAAAAATGATCTGTATGAGATGTTTGCTCAGGTGGCAAGTTTGATTGATTTTCAGTGGAAAGCCAAAAAATTAGATTTTCGGGTAAATTTATCAGAATCACTACCACATTATGTTTGGGTTGACTCACTTCGTCTCAAACAGGTGCTCATGAATCTTTTAAGTAATGCAATAAAATTTACGGAAAAGGGAAGTGTTGCGCTACATGTTAATGTACTATCTTCGGACGAAAATTCCACGACGCTTCGCTTCTGTGTTACGGACAGCGGAATCGGTATTAAACCGGATAAACAGCAAAAGATATTTGAAGCATTTTCTCAAGAAGACGCGTCAATAAGTAAAAGATTTGGAGGAACAGGGCTAGGACTTAGCATTTCCAACCAATTGCTAAAAATGATGGACAGTAAATTACAATTGGAAAGTGAACACGGAAAAGGTAGCAAATTTTATTTTGAAATAACATTGAGATCTCTAAAAGGGGATGTATATGAATGGAAACTTTTAGAATCTTTACATATTATGATAGTCGCCCGGCGAGATGCCGAACGAGCAAATATTGCATTGATGTTGCAGATGAAGAAAGTTAATGTCTCGTTGGCCGATAACGGATTTGAAGTTCTTCAATTGTTGACTAAAGGAGAACGGTATGATGCGATTATTATCGACCATGATCTACCTATTATGAACGGTATCGATACTGTAAAAAAAATCAGGGAAAAGTTACTTTACAGAGGAGTTGGACAGCCCGTAGTTTTAATGTTATCAGTGCTTGAAACCAACCCAGCCCTTATTGCTGAAAGCAGCAATATTATTCATTGTATTAACAAACCAGTTAAAGTAGATCAACTGTATTCAACATTAGTTGCTGCGCTACAGCTGAATGAAGGATCTATCAAATATGCTGAAAAAGAAACGCTCTTTTTGGAAGGCAAATACAAGATTTTAATTATTGAAGATAATAAATTTAGTATGTTGCTCACCAGAACCATTGTACAGAATGTTCTTCCCAATGCTGAAATCATAGAGGCTGTCGATGGTTTCGCGGGATTTGAATTGTTTAAGGACAATAGGCCTGATTTGGTATTCATGGATATACAGATGCCTGAAATGAATGGATATGAGTTAACTGAATTGATTAGGAAAAATGAGGACGGTAGGATGCATACACCAATTATAGCATTGACTGCAAGCAATATTAAGGAAGAAAAAGAACGATGCATTTCGTGTGGAATGGACGATTTTGCAGTGAAGCCTTTTGTTAAGAAAACGGTGCTGGAGCTTTTGAGAAAATGGTTGATAAACGACGACAATGAGTAAAGAATAAATCTACTTCACAATTATCGAATGTCCTACTTAAATCCTAATCTCTACAGTTCGTCGTAGCATTGAATATATCTTATTTCATCGTTTAAAACAACATGTTCCTCTGTGTGGTTTTATAAACTAACGGGGTATCATACTGATCCATCACAAGATCTAATGCTTGTAGACCGACAAAAATTAATGATTCAAAACAAATTGATGAAAATGAAAAATATAAGAATATTACAGATGGCCAATGAATTTATAGCAAAGGGAGATTATGAAAGCTTCTTAGCTTATTGTACTGCAGACACGAAATGGGTCTTTGTAGGGGATCGTATCCTCCATGGGAAAGAAGAAATCCGTACTTATATGAAAGAGTTCTATCAGGAACCACCAGTTTTTAATGTGGAAAAATCTATTGAGGAAGGCGATTCTGTTATGGTGACCGGAGAAATCCGGTTGAGAAATAAGGCCGGAAAATATGAGCATTTCGATTATTGCGACATTTGGCGATTCGAAGATGGAAAAATGGCAGAGCTTAAAGCATTTGTCATTGAAAAACACGGATCGCCGCTATCGTCATCCGAATAGGCTTGGTATTTGATCTATTTCGTGTGTGGTTATACAATAATCCGTAATTTTGATTGAACGTGTGGGGCTTTTCACCGGATGTGCCGTAGTGAATTTAGCGGGGAAGGCTATTGCGCACAAACTCACTAAAGCAATGGAAAATGAATTAAAATATCAGGCAGTAAAACCTGACAGGCCGTTAGCGGATTTTGTTGACAGCTTTTGGCTTTTACAAAATCAATCGGATTGTGATAAAGAAGTTGTGGTACTGCCTGACGGAAGAGTTGATCTATTTTTTACGCAATCTGCAACAGAGCCTTTCCACATGACGCTTTTGGGCATCCAAACTAAGCCGGGGCGGGCGACCATTGCGCCTTTGCGACAGACTTACGCCATCAGTTTTAACCCGCTTGCAATCCAATCTGTTTTTCAGACCAGCATCGCTAACTTGGTGGACAGGGCAAGCCTCTCGCCTCCTAATTTTTGGAACTTTAGTGCCGACGACCTGAATGACTTTGATTTATTCTGTGCGAAAGCGACAAAAAAAATACAGTCACTTTTGCCACGTGAAGTTGACAACAGGAAACGAACACTGTTCGACCTTATTTATACATCAAACGGGGCGATTACAATTAAAGAACTTGCAGCACAATCGTTTTGGAGTCGGCAGCAGATCAACCGTTATTTCGATCAGCAGTTCGGACTTACGGCAAAAGCATATTGCAATATTATCCGCTTCCGTGCTTCCTTTCAGCACATCAAAGAAGGCAAATTGTTTCCACAACAAAACTTTGCCGATCAATCCCATTTTATTAAAGAAGTCAAGAAACTTGCAGGTGTTTCACCAAAAGAACTGTTGAAGAACCAAAATGAGCATTTTATACAATTTTCAACGCTCAGATCCACCTAATTTTGTTCAGTCAAAAAAATTAAATTGTACTGGATATGAAATTACAAGACAAAAAAGTGGCAGTCGTTGGCGGTGGTCCTGGCGGACTCACACTAGCCAGACTCTTACAATTAAAAGGAGTAAATGTAACTGTATATGAGCGTGATAGTAATAAAGAAGTTCGCCAGCAGGGAGCCACACTGGACCTGCACGAAGAAAGTGGATTGGAAGCTCTTCGCAGGGCAAATTTGATGAATGAATTTAAAGCTAGCTTTCGATCCGAGGCGGGACGTTTAAGGGTGTTGGACGGCCAGGCCATCATCAAAATGGATGAGCACGAGCTTCCACATAAGGATCAGGAAGATCGTCCTGAAATTGATCGTGCCCCTTTGCGTGATATTTTAATAAACGCATTGCATGAGGGTACCATTGTCTGGGACAGTCAGTTTGTTTCAATGGAAGAACAGGATCATGGCTGGCTTCTGCATTTCAAAAACGGAAAATCTTTTTACGCTGACCTTGTCGTCGCAGCGGATGGTGCAAACTCAAAAATTCGCCCTTATCTCACCGATATTAAGCCGACTTATTCTGGCGTGACGATTGTTGAGGGAAATGTCTACGAGGCTGAAAGAAACGCACCGAAACTTTGGGAAATCACAAAAGGCGGAAAAGTCTTTGCGCTTGGAAACGGACAATCCATTATCTTAAGTGCAAAAGGAGAGGGCAGTTTATTGTTTTATACCGGTTGTAAAGTCCCTGAAAATTGGGTGCAGGAAAGCGGCATTGACTTTAATAACAAGCAACAGGTATTTGATTGGTTTAAAGTCGCGTTCTCCTCCTGGAGCGAACAATGGCATGAACTTTTTGCAAGTAATAAAATTTGGTTTATGCCACGCCCGCAATATTATTTTCCATTGGACCAGACTTGGCCCACATTACCCAACTTGACCATGCTTGGCGATGCGGCACATCGTATACCGCCCTATGCCGGTGAGGGTGTAAACCAGGCAATGCAGGACGCTTTTGAGCTGGCCGAAAATTTGACCAGCGATCATTTTCCGGATATTCAGACGGCAATTTCACAGTATGAAAAACAAATGCAGGCAAGGGCGGCCGAAGTTACCAAAGATACGTTGGAAAACACCGAAATATTACACGCGGAAGGTGGCCTTGACAATTTGCTGGCGATGTTTAACGAGCGGAGGTAAACCACGCTCGGCCATTTCGTGGGCAAAAACCACGATTAATCCAATACCTACTCTTTTCCGTTCTATTTTATACGATCGGTTCTGCTGTACTTTGCTTTGAACAAAATATAAATACTATGCCAAGTGCACCAAAGTGGTTATTTGATACCTTAGAATTCTTAACGCCCAAGCTGCCTTTGACCGAAGTTGTCGAAACAGTCTCTTTATCAAAATCTGTGAAGAAGATGTGTTTTAAAGGGGATTTAAAAAATGTACAATTTACGGTCGGTTCGTTCATAGACTTCAGAATTAATGATACAGAGGCTCGAAGATATACCGTTTCCCATGCAGATACTGAAAAGGGCTTGTTTGAATTCGTCGTCTATTTGAATGGTAAAGGTTGTGGAAGTCGTCTTATGGCGGATTTGAAAGTGGGCGATCAAATTGTGATGTATAAGCCAAGAGCGTTAAGTAGGTACTATGATAAAACAACGCAAAGATTTGTCATTTTTGGCGATGAAACTTCGTTAGCACTTGCTTGTTCTTTTCTTCCAGTGTTAAAGAAGAACAAGCATCAGTTTATGTTTATTTTTGAATTAGAGGAAGAGAACAAAGATGTTCCAAAATTATTGGGTTTGGAAAACTGCCTGATATTTTCCAAAAACTTTTTGTCCAACAAGCAGGAGTGGGTAGGCAAACTGTCGGTGATCGATACTCCAGATTGGCAAGAAGCTAAGTTCGTGTTGACAGGTAATGCAAAATCGGTTCAACTCTTCAGAAAAATCATTAGAGAAAACACCAATGGTACCGTTTATTTACACGGCTACTGGTTAGCCGGTAAAAAGGGATTATAATTAGCTTTGAATTATCATACACATCTATTCATTAGCCGCCTGGGCTGGTCCAGCTTGGTAACTAAAGGTGAACCGTGGGCGATGAAGATGAAGGATTGTCAGCATTAAACCGTAATTTTATCGTTCAAACACGTTGAACATGACATTTCTATACCAGTATTTTCGCTTGTATTGGGTGCTAGCGGCATTCCTATTTTCCTTCCATGTTTCTGCACAAAAGCAATCAGGAGTGGACAGCAATGCGTTGGCTATTCACTTTGTTGACGGACAACTTCCTGAAGGTAACTATACCGCAGCGGTGTTGGGAATTCCTCGACCTAATGCATCGCAGCTTGCAATTGTTGAGAAAATGAAACAAGCCTTGAAAGCCAATGAAGATTGGTTTTTCAAAACAATGAAGGAATTAAAACCCGGAGAGCCTATACCATATCACAAAAATCTAGGGATTAGCGAAGCGGAGTATGCTACTTTTATGGAGTTCTCCCAGGCTATCAAAATAGATAAAATAGGGGCTATGGAGCTCAAGATCGTTCGAAAGGACAATAGCATCCATTTCGAACCTAAAGACTTCGGCGATTACTTAAAATATGTGGTCATCAATTTAAAAGACCAGCGGGTCAGGGTTGATAGCCTGGGCTTGGAATACAAAGGGCAGATCATTATGGATGCTAAACGGACAACACTGGTTGCTGGACCTTGGGCAGGTTACTCATGGCAACTCGAAGAATTTAAGAAAGACGGACAATTAATTTTAGATCCGAATAAAGTGGATCCTGCAGAGATGGGAGAACTGAATATAAAATCTATTGAGGTGATAGTTGGCAAACTCGATCATAATAATCAGTGTTTTCTATATGTCAAGAGCAATATTGTCGATAAAGGCCATGTGCTTGCAAAACAGGATATAGCCCTTTTATTAACGAAAGAATAGGCAGAAATTCAGAAATATACCTAACTTTAAATTAGAGCAAAGCCCAAAGCCGGTTTAACATTGGCTCAAGCGGAGATCTAGCCAAAAAAAGGCTCCCTTATCGGTTAATAAGGGAGCCTTTTATTTGAAAAAAATCGCCTATCCATTTTCCACTTTTGATTTTTCATGGGCGAGAAGTTCATCTGCGCAGAGTTTTCCGAATTTATCGGCCGCCAATGGGCTATCCCCAGTAATCAATTTTCTGTCAACGTGACAATCCCCGGCAATTTTTTTATTCAAAATTTCTACCCCAAGTTGTTTGAGTTTTTCGCCATAAAACCAGGGCATCTCGCCCGGCTGGTAACCACTTTCTGGCAAAGTCTTATCCATTTCATCGGGAAACGAATTGATCTTATACCCCTTAAAGGGAAATTCAGCGTCTCCGCAATCTGCAGCGCTTAAGAGCGCTGCCGGGCCATGGCAGATTGCCAAGAGATATTTATCTTCAGTTACTGCCCATTTGATAAGTTCTTTTACATCATTATTTTCAGGTAGCCCGAGCATTGCGCCATGTCCACCTGGAATAAAAACGGCCACGTAGTCAACATATCCTTTGTTCGTATCAGCTATAAAATCCCGTAGGTTGTGCGGGTTTGAAAATTGTGTATTATACTTGTCGAGGATGTTACCGATGTTTTCATCTTCGTACGGCATAGCCCACATTTCGAATTTTACAGGAGCACCGGTTGGTGTGTAGAAGTCAACCTCAAATCCAGCCTGTTCGAAATGAAGAATGGGAACGAGTGTTTCGACCGGATGATTGCCTGTTGAAAATTTCTTTCCATTTTTCATGGTCATATACCGTTCTTCTGTGCAAAGCACAAGAATCTTTTTTCGGGTGTCCTTGTTGACATCGCTGTACTTTTTTTTGCTGTAATTTGTCTTGGTCGTAACCATTGTCTTTCTTGAAAAAAAAGAAGGTTCGTAACCAATCCCGTCAAATACGGGTTCTTTGCTCAAATCGTTTGAAAATAATGACATAGTAATATTTTTTTTGGTTCGACATTCGTGCTATTGATAAGCTTCGAAGGTCAAACTTTCCACATTTATTAATCTTTAAGAGATAACAATATCAAAACCCATGCTGTTTCGCCTAAAAAATATTTGTAATCAGGGCAAAATATTTTACGAGGAACTTGGCTTTATGTACTCAAAAATATTTCATCGCTAAAGTAACTAACCATATCAGGTTTTAAGGTAGCTTGGACGCTGTTCAAGCGGGCTTTTTCTTTTTGTACATGAGGGAACATATTTTCCAATTTGCCGTCTCTTCAATACAATCCAACAGATCGATATCCGGCATCAAGGTATACGTTTCATTTGGCAGGAGTAAAAAAAATATTAGCTCCAGTGTAACAGATGTTTACCTCCATATACTTATTGTATATGAAAGAACTATTCAAAGCAATGCTGTTGCTGTTTTTAGGCACAGCTTTTACGAAAGCTGTATCGGCGCGTTCTAATACGAGTCAATCGGTTATGGTTGAGGGAAAAAAAAATGGCCTATAAAACCAGCAATCTTGCCAACCGCAAAGCGGGGGAACCTATTTTGGTGTTCGAAGCCGGATTGGGCGGCGGTACATTTGATCCGATTTTACCCCTTTTGCCCAACCATATCGCGAGTATTCAGTACGAAAGAAGTGGTATTGGTAGTTCCGAACCCGACTCCCGTATTGTGACAGATAGCCAGGTGGTGGCGCGCTTACATGGCCTTTTGCAAACCTTGGCCATTCAGCCCCCTTACTTGTTAGTGGGGCATTCCATGGGAGGCCCTTACATCCGTCTGTTTGCAGCCCAGTATCCCGATGAAGTATGCGGACTGGTATTTTCGGACCCGACGGATTTTATGTTAACCGAGCAAGAGGATGAACATGCTAAAGTGGTCTCGCAGAGTAAAACGAGCTATCAGCAGATTACAAAGATTATTATGGAGCAGATGTCCAAAAATAAAAATTCCAGTGCGGGAGCACATATTGATGCTGCTCGAGCGCTAACGTCCATTTCAAAAGGATACTTTCATGAATACCGAAAATTGCCGCCATTGAAAAAAGAAATTGCTGCTACAGTGATCATATCCTACAACAAAAATATTGAACTGCCCGATGAAGAGCTGGACCGTAAACTAAATCTGGGTATCAATTTTAAGGCATGGTGGAAAGAATACGATGAATTGCGAATCCAGCACTATGCAGCATTGTTAAAAGACAATGACCATAGCATGCTTGTCCTGCTCCCGAAATATTCACATGGTATTTACTACCAAAATCCGCAATTGGTTGCAAAACTCATACAGGACAATTTTAATAGCTATAAAAAGGAATAACTACCTCGAGTCCCTTGATTCGAGGGTGGATCCGATGTAGGAATCAAGGCTTTTTATTTTCCCATTTTCTTCTTTACAAGCGCGTTCCAATCATCTTGCAGACTTTCTGTGTCGACCAATAATAGCGCATTGTCTATCTACAATAAATCGTCTTCCCAAAGTGGTGTTGGGCAAGTTCGTGCGAGCAGCTGTTCAAGATTTCCTTTCATGGGTTTATAGGCGTGCTCGCCAAATTTTCGCCATAAGTACATGAATCCTTCACGCTTTAAATAGCTGAGTATCTTTTCGTTCATAGGTCGCGTTTTGTAATAAACAGCACGGCCGCCATCTTGTTTAAGCCAACGACCGACTATAAATTATATCGCTGACAATGAATGTGATAAAAATTAAACCATTGTGCCTTCTTGATTGTTTGCTAATAATATTAGTAATTTTGAACTGAGCAACTACCAAATTAAGAGAGGCCGAAGGACGGCTTTTTTATACAATTGAAAAAACATGGAGAGGAGTATAGTACATTGTGATCTCGATACATTTTTTGTATCTGTCGAGCGCTTGCAGAACCGCAAGCTCATCGGAGTACCCGTGCTCATAGGAGGAAGTAGTGACCGCGGGGTAGTTGCGTCTTGTTCCTATGAAGCCCGTAAGTTTGGCGTGCATTCCGCTATGCCCATGCGGCTGGCGCTGCGCATGTGTCCCGAAGCCGTTGTAGTCCGGGGCGATCACGATCGATACAGCCACTATTCCGGTATCGTTACACAGATTATCGAAGAAGAAACGCCTATTGTCGAAAAAGCCAGTATAGACGAACATTATCTCGATGTCTCCGGTATGGACCGCTTTTTTGGTTGTTGGAAATGGACCCAGGAGCTCCGCCAGCGTATTATCCGAGAGACTGGGTTACCCATTAGCTTTGGCCTGTCGGTCAACAAAACCGTCTCTAAGATCGCCACCGGTACGGCCAAACCCTGTGGCGAAAAGCAGGTACAAAATGGTACCGAAAAAGGTTTCCTCGCACCGCTATCCATCCGCAAGATTCCCATGGTAGGCGAGAAGTCCTTTACCTTGCTCCGAAATATGGGGATTTCCAAGATCGGAACCCTACAGCAAATGGAGGTGTTCACCATGCAGAAGGTCCTCGGGGAAAATGGGATCAACATCTGGCGCAAAGCCAATGGGCTTGATGATTCCCTGGTGTTGCCTTTTCGGGAGCAAAAGTCCATGTCCAAAGAAAATACCTTTCAGCAGGATACTATCGATATGGATGTACTCCGTCGCACGCTGATCAGCATGGTCGATACACTCGCTTTCGATCTGCGCAAAGAGCAGAAACTAACCAGCTGCGTCACTCTCAAGATCCGTTACAGCAACTTCGATACCCATACGCAGCAGTTGCAGATTGGCTATACCAATTCGGATCGAAAGCTTACCGATGTGGTGCTTTCGCTATTCAAAAAACTCTATAGCCGCAGGATGCTGATACGGCTTATTGGGATCAAGTTCTCGGGCCTGATATACGGTTCTTACCAGACCGATCTCTTTGACGATAGCGCCGAGGAGGTTAACCTCATGCAAGCCATGGACAAGATCCGAAAACGCTATGGGGCCGAATTTCTGATGAAGGCCATCTGTGCGCCGCTGCCGGAGAAAGGAGGGGAGCATGCTCTTAAATCTACATAGCTATTATAGCCTACGTTTTGGTACCCTCAGCCTGCAGGATCTCGTGTCGGGCATGCTTGCTGGCGGTTATGATACCGCCGTGCTTACCGATATCAACAACAGTTCGGGATCACTGGATTTTATCAAACTGGGGCGCGCAGCCGGACTGAACCTACTCGCAGGGATGGAGTTCCGCAACGACGATCAGCTTTGTTTTGTAGCCATCGCCAAAAATGAGTGTGGCTTCCGTGAGATCAATGAGTATCGAACTAAGCTCAATATGGAAAACCGCGCTATACCGGAGCGTGCGCCCGAATTTGAGGAGGTCTTTGTCATCTATCCCTTTAGCAGGCTCAATGCCTTTCCATTGCGGGACTTCGAATACATCGGCGTTCGACCCAGTGAGCGGACCCGCGCCCAGCTGATGGACCGCAAGGTACTTGATCGCTGTGTGATAATCGCACCCGTCAGTTTCCGCAAAACCGACTACACCTTACATCGGCAATTAAGGGCGATTGATAACAACTTGTTAATTTCGCAGCTTAACAAAGGGCAGATCGCTGCCGAGGACGAGGTATTTATCCCTCGGGTCAAGCTTATGCGCTTATTTGCCGACTTGCCCCAATTGCTGGCCAACACCAACCGTATACTGGGCCAGTGTTCTTTCAGTTTCGATTTCACCAGTGTTAAAAATAAAGCAACCTTTACCGGTAATCGCTACAACGATAAGCAGCTCCTGTACAAGTACTGCATGGATGGCTTTTCCAGACGCTATGGTCGTAACGACCGGGTGGCAGCCGAACGCATCCAGCGCGAGCTCGAGATTATCGAAAACCTGCGTTTCTCCAGTTATTTTCTCATTACCGACGATATCTGCCGCTACGCACGTGGGCGCAATTTTCACTATGTAGGCCGTGGATCGGGGGCCAATTCTGCTGTTGCTTATTGCTTGGGGATCACCGATGTTGACCCCATTGCACTTAAGCTTCCCTTTGAGCGTTTTCTCAATCCCAAGCGCAAGAGTCCGCCTGATTTTGATATAGATTTTAGTTGGAATGAACGCGACGAGATGTACGACTATATTTTCAACCGTTATCAGACAGGACATACAGCCCTGATGGGCGCCATGAGCACCTTTCGCTCCCGCAGCATCCTGCGCGAGCTGGGTAAGGTATATGGGCTACCCAAGGCCGAGATCGACCGCCTGGTGCATGAGCCCGATCATATGCTCAACAAAAATGAGGTGACTAATACAATTCTGAGCGTTTACAACCGCATGGCCGATTTTCCCAATCAGCGGACCATCCATGCCAGCGGCGTGCTCATTTCGGAGGAACCGCTCACCTGTTATTCGGCGATGGACAATCCGCCCAAGGGATTGCCGACCATGCAGTTTGATATGTATGTGGCCGAAGATATCGGTTTTGAAAAGTTCGATATCCTTTCCCAGCGAGGTATCGGCCATATCAAAGATTGCCGGACCATTGTGCGGGAAAACTTGGGTGTGGTGATCGATACCGACAACCCCAAGCGTTTTTTTCAGGATGCCCATATTGCGACGCAATTAAAATCAGCCAATACCATCGGCTGTTTTTATATCGAGAGCCCGGCCATGCGGCAGTTGCTCACCAAACTGCGTTGCGATGATTACCTGACGTTGGTGGCAGCGTCCTCCATTATTCGGCCTGGTGTGGCCAGTTCGGGTATGATGGGCGAATATATCCGCCGGCATCACGACCCCACGACGGTCATCTATCCGCACCCCGTGTTTAAGGAACAGCTCGAAGAGACCTATGGCGTGATGGTCTATCAGGAAGATGTGATGAAGATCGCCAATGCCTACGGTGGACTCGATATGGCCGATGCCGATGTGCTGCGGCGCATGATGTCGGGCAAATACCGGAGCAAAGACCACCTGATCGAAATCGAGGATAAATTCTTTTCCAACTTCAAGGCCAAGGGATACCCCGAAAAGACGAGCCGCGAGATCTGGCGGCAGATGGAAAGCTTTGCGGGCTATTCATTTAACAAGGCGCATTCCGCATCCTTTGCTGTAGAGAGTTATCAGAGTCTTTTCCTCAAGACTTACTATCCTTTGGAGTTTATGGTTGCGGTACTCAACAATTATGGTGGGTTTTACAATCGTAAAGTCTATGTCAATGAAGCACGAATTTCAGGCGGCAATATCTGCCTGCCCTGTGTCAATCAGTCCGTTTTTAATACCTCCATTCAGGGTAAGGATATTTATCTGGGTTTTGACTGCCTGCTCAACTTGGAGGGTAAACTGGCCCATCGCATTATCGAAGAGCGCGAAGCGAATGGCACCTATACGAGTCTGGAAAATTTTGTTAAGCGCACACAGACGGGTATTGAGCAGGTTGTTATCTTGATCCGTGTTGGAGCCTTGCGCTTTACGGGGACGGGAAAAAAGCAATTGCTGTGGGCTTCGCATCTGATGATGAGCAAGCATAAGCCTGTTGCAACGGGTATGGCGCTCTTTGAGACTGAGAGTCGCAAGCCTATACTGCCACCCTTGGAAGAAGATATCTTGCAGGACTATTACGACGAAATGGAGCTGATAGGCTTCTGTGTCACAGGGACGCTTTTTGATCTTACCAAAAGCAATTACCGGGGCGATATGCCAGCCAGAGAACTCCACTTGTTTGAAGGAAAAATAGTCCGCGTTGTAGGGGATTTTGTCTGTGAGAAATTTGTGAAGACCAAGCGTGGCGACCTGATGAAATTCGGTACTTTCCTCGATGCCGAGGGGCGCTTTTTTGATACCGTCCATTTCCCACAGAGCCTGGTCAAATATCCGCTCCATGGGACGGGAATCTATTTGGTTGAAGGCAAAGTTGTCGTAGAATATGGTTGCCCTTCCATTGAGGTGATCCGCTGTGCTAAAATGCCGTTAAAGCCAGACCCTAGAAGCGAGTAACCTGCCGCTTTAATCCAGTACTGCGGTGAGGTTGGGATTAATCACAAATTTACCTTCTGCAGTCTCTTGGATGAAATCTGATAGATTGATATGAAGCATTAGCGTATGGTTTTCATTCGGAGAAAGCTTATTGTCGGCAGCGATATTCACCGCGATAATTTGTCCTTGCGGCATCTCTAAAGCATAGGGAAGGTCATCTATGACTATTTCATTTCCTGTAGGGGCAACTTTTAGCATAACTTCCTGTAGGCTGCCATGGGGCACATGTCCACCCGCGATGATGCTATCCTTTTGAATTCGGAGGATGTTTACCCTTTTATTTGCCTCGATTTTTCCTCCACCTGCAGACGTGCGGGTCCATAACTTCTGGATCTCGAGATGGACTGCATCATACTGATCACCTTCAGTTTTTACCGTTACTTTTAAATGCGCCTGCTCGGGTGCGGGGCTATCATCCTCATGGCAGCTACCTAAAAGTATGAGGAGGACCAGGCCCATAAGATGCAACAGCACAGAAACCCTGCGGGCGGTTAACTTTGTATTTTTTCTATTGGAAATCAGGGGCATAATTGTTTTTTATAATTGAACACAGGAGGAGCGGTCATCGTTTGCTTTTTTGTAAAAACAGCCCGCTACGTGAGCCATATACACATTGTCCATTTTTCTCTTACTATTCAATTTAACTTTTCATATCTTTGTAGTTCATGCAAAAACAACTATTCACATATTATAGTTTAGCGATTGGAATGATTGCCTGATTCCGGGCGTCTTGCTTCTTGCGTTTCGCTGGTAATAAGCATGTTACCAGTGGTATACCTGTGAGTCATTCGGATGACCAATAATCAGCAATTTAATTCATCATTCTAAATTAATAATAAATGAATAACCTCGCATTATTTGGTTGGAATAGTGACCTATTTCAGCTTAAACAAGAATCTACATATTCTAATCTTTTTCATGGTCGTGTTTCGGCTGTGAACAAAACTAACTACGAGATCATGTCCGAGAACGGCTTGCTATTTTGCGAGCTGGCGGGCAATCTGCTCTTTGGAAAGTCAGCGTTTGAGCTACCCTGCACGGGGGACTGGGTTATCTTTCAACCTTTGGACGACAACAAAGGAATAATTGTCGATATCCTATCACGTACCCACACATTGTACAGAAGAAAGAGTGGTACCACTTCGGATAAACAGGCAATAGCATCTCATATAGACAAAGCTTTTATTGTTCAGAGCTTGGATGCCAATTTTAATCCCCGTCGAACGGAACGGTTTATGGCCCAGGTATTGGAAGAAAATATTCAACCGGTGCTCATACTCACTAAATCTGATTTGGATTTTAATCGACAGGATATAGATGAGTCGTTAAAACACCTTACCAGCAACGTGCAAGTATTTTACACAAGCATTCATTCCACAGAGTCAATTGTTCTTGTACGTGAATCTATCCTGCCTGGGGAAACAATAGTATGTATAGGCTCCTCTGGTGTAGGAAAAAGTTCTTTAGTCAATGCGTTATGCGAACGCACAGTGTTGCTCACCTCCGAAACAAGTAACGCCACAGGGAAAGGTAGGCACACTTCAACCCGGAGAGAAATGGTCTTGATGGATGGTTCCGGCGTTTTGATTGACACGCCCGGTGTAAGAGAATTCGGTTTAGCGTTAGAAACTCCCGAAACATTGGAAGACGTATTTGATTTCTCTGGATTTGCTGGCTCCTGTCGCTTTGACAATTGTGCTCATCTTTCCGAACCTGGATGTGCAGTTAAGAATGCGGTAGACAATGGTCTTTTAGAACCTCGTGTATACGAAAGCTACTTAAAATTGAGAAGGGAATCATGGCATTTCTCCGTATCTGAACACGACAGGCGCAAAAGAGATAAATCCTTCTCAAAAATCGGGGAGGAGGCGAAGCGAATAAAGAAACGCTAATCAATTTTTCAATTTTATACAGATGTTCCTTAACAATGTTGAACATCTGTATAATTTAAGATGCAGATATCAAACCTTGGTAGTCACGAATTCAGTTTATACTATACAATTCTACCCCCCGGAAACGACTAATTTTCGGGGAAACATTTCATGTAGCGGATATAATAACAGAATCGATTGAATCAGGGGAAAGTACTACTTTATTAAAAAGGCCGGCGACATGAATTACCGACCTTTATAACTACTAAAACAAACTAACTTAACCTATCAGATAACGATATTCATTTATAATAGTTCATTTTTTAGCAAAAAAAGGACTAATCTTTCGATTAGCCCCTAACTAAATTATAGACAGATCCATAAAGGACCGGAAAATACGTTTAATATGGCCAGGCCTAAAACCTGACCATACAATTAAATCAATCTAACTGAACTGATACATAACGATTGACGCTAAATGGACAATTCTGTTAACAGCTTGGTTTGATAAAAATGGAAAAAGCCTTGAGGGGGGAACCCAAGGCTCTAATTATTATTAACCTATATTTTTGAAAAGTACTTATAATACAATGTCGAATTACTTTTAGTTTGAAAAAAATAAAAAAGGCTGATCCTAAGACCAGCCTTTAAAATCAACCATAAAAAATAAAACCTATTAATCGTGTCCTTCAGTCTTAACGATCTTATTGTAAATTCCCAATAATAAAAACGGTGCCGCCCATTGACCGACGAACAAAGCTGTATTATCATCTTTTGTTTTGCAACATTTTAATGCTGCTGAAATTCCCATCGCTGCAAGTGATGCCGCCAAGAATAAAATTGAGGGAATTTTAGAAGTTTGCTGTTCTACTTCTTTTGTTACTTTGTCTTCATTTCCTGTTGTAAGTGCCATAATATGTATACTTTGGTTTATTAATGAACTACTTTCAGGGATGAATAGTTTAGTTTTATACAAAAAAGACCGAGACTCAGCATCTCGACCTTCCATTCAAGACATTGCACTAAAGACTTTTATGTCGTTACTTTGGTATTCCTAAGAAATAAAATACGCTATTTTGTGTTAAGGTTCTTCGTTATCTGCCATGATTTTAAATGATGATTATAGGTGAGCATCCAAGCCGTTTCATTGGCTCTCTTTCCTTTTTCATTTAAATATTCACCTACTCGTACTGTTATCAGTGTTGTATTATCTCTAAGTATTTCAGCATATGCTTTTTCACCAGTGCTAAGTTCTGCTATTGCCGGAATATTTTCTACACCTACTTCGGGTTCGAACAGGAATGTTGCTGTACACCCAATATTGAGACTTTTTCCTTGAAATATGATTCCGTTCATGATGTTATCTTTTTAAGGGTGAGAAATTTATATTACAAAGAGAACCGCTATGGCATTGGTACCCTTTTATAAGTTTTACAGTAATATAACGTTTACAAGTCGTGATTTATTTTTTCTTGCTAATTTTATGAAATAAATATTACATTTCTTCAATAAGATCGCGAGTCCCTTGATGCTGGGGTGATCCATTGCAAGCGATCGGTTTGGTTCGGGGTCAGCTGTAGGATCTTTGACTAAGCACAAAGTTAACGACTTTTTGAACTATATGGGCTGCATTACTGTTCCAAAGTAAAGAGAACCGTATATAGCTTTTGAAGATGAAATTTGTCAAAGTAAATCGAGTCGTATTAACCGCGCTGCGAGCGATGGGGTATAATGTGCTGATTTCACCTGTTGAAGTTCAGGATCCACAAAATATTACTTGGAAGGCGATGTGGGTAGAGAACGTCGATACCTGGATTAGGAACTTGTATTGTGGGCAGGGAAGTACGGCTCGTCCAAATATTCTTGACATTGATTATGTACTGGCAAACGTTCCCGAGTGCTATTTGTCAGGAAGTGTATTTATAGAAAGTGATAAGGTCTATTAGTCTATAAATCCGCTTCGTTATTTGGAGTGAATATCTTCTGTTTAAAGATTATTGTGGCTACGTTTTTTTAAGAGATCCAGAGGTTAAAGAATCGTTGTACGATTACCCATTTACCATTCACTTTTTCAAGAAGAAATGCATCACCGTTTCCACATAAAGGACCGCATACATAGTCAACCGGCACGTATGCTTTTTTGCGGTTATACCCCATAATGGGAAGATGAAGGTAATAAATGCTTTGATTACGGTTCATCCTGTATTTATCGGCGTCATCGACATTGTACGCTGCTTTGATAGCGGCTGGAATCGGGATGATTGCCTTCCTTTCGTTCATCTGATTAAGCATATCCAGCGAGTCTTTGAGCTGGTTATCCAGTATTTTCATCAGCTTCTGTGGATCGACGTTGTAAAAAACATAATTCCTGTCATGCAATGATGAGATAGAATCTCTCATAAACTTATTATGAATGAACGCCCTTCGTTCTCCTTCACGTTGCAGTTTGATACCGGCCGAATCGTCAGACAAAATTGTTTCTAAAATGGAAACATAGTCTTTTTGCACTGAGCTGTCATTGTATATTTTGGATTTATTATTTTGGACAGGTGTCATTGTACTTTTACGCATTGTACAGCCCTGGAAAACTAAAAAAAAGAAGATAATATATAGATAATTCATATGCAATTAGTTGTTCCTATTTCCGTACTAGATCTGTGCCAAAAAACTTCATTTTCAGTTTTTGGTCTAATGCCGCTTTCCATCTTTTGCGCCATCCCAGACTTCAGTAATGCTACAACTGGGTGCAGAAGAGGCAAAGCCTTTATTTTGTCAACGAAGAAGATTATGAGCTGTTCTTTATGAATAGCTTATATCAGTGGCATGAGATGGGGGATAATAGTTTCGTTTAACACTGTAATACGCATTCTATCTGCGTACTTCTATATTTCTGTGTAAGCTTCAATTTTTTCAAGAAAATTATCTACCTGATAATAAGAGGTCTTCCATTGTTTTTATGCTCTTTTTTTAAATGCGCAAAAAGGCTTCAGTAGCGCAATCGATCTTTGTGTTAATGAAAATTTAAAAAAGCATGAAGAAATGAAAGCACATATCATCAAGAAGCTCATGGAAATAGAAGCGAGCGAAGGAGTACGTATACTTTTCGCCTGTGAATCAGGAAGTCGAGGTTGGGGATTTCCGTCAATCGACAGTGATTACGATGTTCGGTTTATTTATGTAAGAAAAGCAGAGGACTATAGTCTTTTGTTTCCGCTTCCTACCGAAATGCGGTTTCCGATAACCGATGACCTTGATATCGCAGGCTGGGATCTGTTTAAAGTACTCATCTTAATGTATAAGAGCAATGTGAGCCCATTTGAATGGATTCAGTCACCAGTGGTCTATCACGAGTTTAACGGATTCAAAACAAGTTTTAGGACAATGATCGAAAATTATTTTGACGCACGTAGGCACGCCCATCATTATCTTGGGATTGTCCGAAGCAAAGTGAAAGATCTTCGGCGAGAAACGATGAAGCTCAAGAGCTTATTTTATATCCTCAGATCTTTACTAGCGGCAGACTGGAGTATGACCTATCGCAGTTATGCGCCGATGACATTGGCCGAACTATCCGTATTATTGCCCAATGTTGTTAAAGTCGAAGTCATGCAGTTACAGAAGTTGAAAAGCCAAGTCGATGAAGGTTTTGTATTCAGCTGTTCAGCTACCATAAGGAGTTATATCGAAACAAAGTTAATACATTTAGAGAGCCAAGTAGAACAGGTTCCCGTATCCGTATTGGATAAGGAAGGACTAGAGAATTACTTTAAAACTATATTAAGATGACTATAGACGAACTTCGAAAGAACGGGCTGATCCTGTTTGAGGCCGTTGTCGGCAGCCGGGCATATGGTTTGGCCACCGCATCTTCCGATACGGATATCAAAGGGGTATTTTATCTGCCTCTGGAAGATTACTTGGGTGGTCAATATACTGCCCAAGTGGCTAATGCGAGCAATGATGAAGTGTATTATGAGCTAGGTCGCTTCGTCGAGCTCCTGTCAAAGAGTAATCCGACTGTATTGGAGCTATTGGCTAGTCCTGCCGATTGCATCGTATACCGAGATCCAATAATGGAGCAATTTAAAATGCAGGAATTTATTACGCGGGAGGCCGTTATGACTTTTGCGCAATATGCTATGGTACAGGTGCGTAAGGCAAAAGGGTTGAATAAGAAAATCAACAATCCGATGGATCACGAACGTAAAAATTTGCTGGAGTTCTGTTTTATCATAGCCGGTAATGGTAGTTTACCGTTAAGCGCGTGGCTGAGCAGGCGGCATTGGAAGCAGGAAAACTGTGGTTTAGCAAAGATTGAACATGCAAAGGGAATGTATGCCCTATATTATGATCAGACTCAGACTTTGGGTTATAAAGGCGTCGTGGCTAACCTGGATAGCAATGAGGTGTCGTGCAGTTCTATCGCAAAGGGTCAGACACTTTGTGCGTACCTCTGTGTTAATTACGAATCTTATTCATCTTATTGCAAGGCGTATAATGAATATTTCAGCTGGGTGTCAGCACGCAATGAGGCACGTTTTGAGGGGACAATGGATCATGGGCAGGGTTATGATGCGAAAAATATGATGCATACCATACGTTTATTGCAACAGGCAAAGGAGATTGTATCCAAAAAGAAATTACAGATACAACGTCCCAATAGGGAAGAGCTCCTGCGCATCAAGAATGGCGCCTATAGCTATGAGGAACTTTTTGTCTGGTCGCAAAAGCTCTTTCAGGAAGTTGAAGAGCTCTGCTTGCACAGTTTATTTCCGGTAGCGCCAGATCAGGATAAGCTGAAGCATCAATTGGTTGATATGCGTAAGCGTCTGTATCATGTTAAGATTTAATTCTTCATGTCAAGGAGAAGTCAGTAATGGATAGCGTTCCACCATCCTTAAACTTCATGGAAACTAATGCATACTTTGGATTTTAAGCAAAGCATTTGCGATTTCGGTTGCTTTCTCCCGGACGGTGACCGGTTGATTTTTATATGATGGTGGATAATCTCCATTATACCAAGGCATAATTCCTCATTTTAGTATTTAGAACAAGGCACGCGTAGGATATCAAATAAATTTATCTGTTTCTGTACTAATTAGTTAATTGACACAGGATTGTTACAGGAGGAATTTTTTCTTAATTTCGAACCGTTAATATTTATAATTCATTCCATTTATGCTGTTCATTTATACACGTTACGAGTACGTTTTAGGAAGTAAAAATATCACTGCAACATTAAAAAATGAGACCATACCGCAGAATTTCAATCTTAGTATCATTACACCTGCGACCAAATTTTTAGGGTTTCCGGTTGGAGGAGGTCTGGTAAAAATGTCTCGTTTAGTCAATCAGTACGGGCAGGTCATCCACGCAAGAAATTATTCGCCTGAAATAAAAGAAGAGGTAAAGAAATTTAAGAAGACACTAGAAATTCCCTATTTCAAACTTTGGAAAGGGTATTTGATTATAGCATCGATAGCAATTATCGGCTCTATTATTTACGGTATTAAACTGAACATGGATGGCAAGAAATATCGGAATGAAAAAGAAAGTCTTGCTAAGTCGGCTCAACAATTACAGGCAGGACAACTATATGGAGCAAGTTTCTTTACCGATGCTGAAGGAAATAACATCCAAGGTTTACCAGCAGGTTGGGTTAAGATTCTAAAGATAGAAGGAGATACAATCTTTGTCCAACGGTCTAAAAAAATATCGGATCGTGCGATGTTTGAAATGAAAGATTTGGAATCAATTAAGCCAACATCGGATGAAGACTGGAATAATAGGATCGAAAAAATGAATTATACGCTATTTAAAGAAGCTGTAAACAATAAAAATTTATCCGGTATTGATTTATCTTATATTGGTGCAGATCATGATAAATATTCTGGCGTTATTATGTCTTTTAAAGGCGTTGAATAATATTATTTCTAGAATTAAAACTGGAAAAATGGAATGAAAGTTCGCAAGTTTATTATCAAGAAGAGAAGAAATACATCGATATTACCAATTATCAATATTGGTTGATTTTTCAAGAATGGATTTGATCAGCCCATTAAAGTACGCGTTTACGAATTGATGTTTTTTCTCATTTTTGGGGCTACCGTTGCCTTTGAAATAAAATTTTTTCACGTTCATTTTATTCCAAGTACCGTTGTAATTCATAATTTGAGCACTGAAAGTTGGACTATTGATTCTTATTTTTCCATCTTTAAACAAAAAAGACAAGGTATAATCGACATCATAGTAAGCAATACCCGATGTTTTAAGTCCTCTTTGTTGGTAAGCTGCTAAAGTTATCGCCTGCCCGGGAACCAAAGTCAGGCCTTCTTTGGGATTGGAATACAAGTTATTGATCGACTTTAATACATTATCGTAAAGTTCTTGCTGTTTAACGCCAGGAACTTCTACTACGGTATAATCTAGATTCTCTTTAGAAACGAAACCTGTTGGAGCTAGGGTGAAATATTGTGGAAACGCCAAATTTGTGAACAGAAGCAAAAATATTCCGGTAATGATATAATTTTTCATATTAAATTGTTTTAAAGAGAATTAACTTAGCCAACTTTACAAAATAATTCTTTAGTCGCATCAATGTTTCTACAATGTACTCTTTGTAAAAGAAAATCCAAAATTAAAGTTACCCCGAGCCGCCAATTATCCCTTTAATAGGATGATATAAGAAACGAATGATACCCTTGGTCTAGTCATAATAGTCTGCTCCATTAGATGCTCCAACCGTCCAAAATTGATAAGCCGTACCTACCGATGTGCTTACAACCGTAAACTTTTCTAATTGGTCCTGATAATAACCAGTAACTTGAAAAGTGCATACAGATGATGTCGAACCATTTTATAACTATACAACTGAGGAAATTGTTTGCAAATCAATGTATATATTTGAATACTAAAAAGATTTAAAGATGATAAAATCAATGCGAACACAAACTATTACCATTGGAATTATAATAATAATTATTTTAAATTTATTTGGCTGTTCTGGACATACTAAGCAAAACAATAATAAGCCATCAATTCAGAATCCATTAACCGAGCAGATTATTGATACGACTTCGGATGACATCTTATTGGAAGTCGTTTATGATAACCTCTTTCGTAAGTTATCGCCGGCATATGACAAAGAATATGAAATCGTCTTGTCCTGGAACAAATCCAGACAAGCAATTTATATGATCAGCCAATTAGAAGGAGAAGTAAATAATGGTGGTTATAACCAGTTTTATTTTAATTCAAGCGGTCAATTTGCTGCTGCGTTGCCAGAAGCGCTGAAATTAGTTGGCGCTACTCAATTTGCTGATCTGACCGAGCGGGCAAACAGCACATTTGAAAAGGAGAAATCGAAAATAACCGAAGATCAGGATGGTACGGTAGAAGGTTTTAGTAAATCTTATGAAAACAATCCGCTAAACAAATTTGACGAGGAGTTCTACAAACTTAATGACGCTAAAAACTTGCAAAAAATTCTGGTTGACTACATCCGAAAGAACAAGAAAGAGTTTACTGATTAGCATGTATTTACATATAGCCAAAAGTAAAATTAAAATTAGAGAATTTGGACCTGGATAGTTTATATGTTGAACGATGCCCTTTTCACCGTATTGATTAATGACATTTTCCAGTTGATGATAAAAAGTGTCACAATGGAAAGAAAATTTTAGATAATTTTTTTACTGGCATGCATTTCAGTAATTTTGAATTTATAACATAAACTTTAAGTAAGAATGGAAAAGTATAATTACGGGGTCATTGGTCTGGGTGTAATGGGAAGAAATCTGCTTTACAACATTGCCGATAATGGTTTTTCTGTCGTAGGATTCGATTTAGATGAAGAAAAGGTAATCGAACTTCGTAAAGGAGTGGCTTCCGGTACACAGGTTGTTGGAACTGTTTCACTAGAGGAATTTGTATTGAGTTTAGAAAGTCCGCGAAAAGTTATTTTGATGGTACCAGCAGGCAAACCGGTTGATGCTGTTCTTGAAAGCATAACCCCGCTGCTGAGTCCAAAAGATATTGTCGTTGATGCGGGAAATTCTTATTTCAAAGATACCGAGAGACGTATAGCCAATTTAGCTTCTAAAAACCTTCATTTTATGGGAATGGGAGTTTCTGGAGGAGAGCAGGGCGCCAGAAGAGGACCGAGTATTATGCCAGGGGGAGATTTGGAAGTTTTCAATTTGGTGAAGCCTATGCTGGAAGTTATTTCAGCAAAAGTAAATGGGGAGCCCTGTACCGCTTATATGGGGAAAGGAGCTGCTGGGAATTATGTTAAAATGGTTCACAACGGTATTGAATATGCCATCATGCAATTAATCAGTGAAGCATATGATTTACTGAGAAAAGGAGCTAATCTTACGAATGAACAATTGTATGAAGTTTTTAAAAGATGGAATGAAGGCGAGATGAATTCTTTCCTTATTGAAATAACAAGAGATATCTTCCAGCAAAAAGATGATGTAACAGACGGTTTTCTTGTCGACAAGATTTTAGATAAAGCAGGAGCAAAAGGAACCGGAAAATGGACCTCCCAGGAGGGTATGGAAATTGGGGTCTCTATTCCAACCATCGATATTGCCGTAACATCAAGAATTTTATCCGCTTACAAAGATGAGCGAGCAAAAGCTTCTCAAATATATGCTAAAGAAGAAGTGAAAACTCCAGAAAATACAGAATTGTTTATAAAAGAGGTGGGGGATGCTTTGTATTTATCTACTTTAATCAGTTATGCTCAAGGTTTGGCATTATTGGTAAAAGCTTCTGAGGAATATCAGTTTGAAATTCCGTTAAAAGATGTTGTTAAAATCTGGAGAGGTGGGTGTATCATCCGTTCGGTTTTATTGGAGAAATTTTATCTGGCTTATTCAAAGTACGAGAACTTATCTAATATTTTATTGGATCAGGAAATTTCAGAAATTGTAAAAGATAAAATTCCGTCATTAAGAAAAACGGCTGCTTTTGCTGTATCAAACGGAATTCCAAGTTTAGGAATTCAGTCGGCTCTAGGGTATTTCGAAGCATACACCACAGCATCTTTACCTGTAAACCTGCTTCAGGCTCAGCGTGATTATTTTGGTGCGCACACTTACCAAAGAACGGACAGAGAAGGAGTCTTTCATACTTCATGGCAAACCCCAAATAACTAGATCCTAACAATGAGTGACAATACAATCCTGCATCCAACAACGATCGTTATTTTTGGTGCAACAGGGGATTTGGCAAAAAGAAAGCTTTTTCCAGCCTTCTACAATTTATACATCGATGGCAGAATGCCCAAAGGTTTTAATATTCTAGCTTTAGGAAGAGCCGAAAATACGGATGAAAAATTCAGCGCTTATATTAAAGAAAATCTGGAGAGTTTTTCCAGGAAGACCGTAACCAAGGAAGATTGGGCTGGTTTTCAGGCTCACATCAGCTATTTTCAGCATCAGCTTGATGAAGAAAGCTCTTATCAGAATTTATATCAGAAACTGGAGAATTTTGATAAGGTGTACGGAATGAGAGGAAACAGACTTTTCTATTTGTCGATTGCACCAAACTTTGTATCTGTAATTTCAAATCATCTTAAAAATACATCAATAGCATCTGATCCTGCAACAGATCGAATTATTATCGAAAAACCTTTTGGTCACAATAAAGAATCTGCCATTGAGCTAAATAATCTTCTTTCACAAACTTTCCAGGAAGAACAGATTTATCGTATCGATCATTATTTAGGTAAAGAAACAGTACAGAATATTTTGGCGTTCAGATTCGGAAATTCAATTTTTGAACCTCTTTGGAACCACAGACATATAGAATCGGTGCAGATTACGGTTGCCGAAGAAGTCGGAGTGGAAACAAGAGCCAGTTTTTATGAGCAGACAGGAGCTTTGCGCGATATGATTCAGAACCATCTTTTGCAAATTCTTTGTATGGTTGCTATGGAACCTCCGGCTTCACTTGGATCGGGTGAGATCAGGGATCGTAAAGTTGATGTTTTAAAATCCATCCGTAGGATTTCTCCTGAAAAAGTAGATCATTATGCGGTAAGAGGACAGTACGGACGAGGCAAAGTAAATGGGCTGAAAGTAAATGGCTATCGCCAGGAGGAGGGAATTGCTCCTGATTCCAATACCGAAACATTTGTCGCTATCAAGTTTTATCTGGATAATGAAAGATGGGAGGATGTTCCTTTTTATGTTCGTACCGGGAAGAAGATGAAAGAAAAGCATTCTTATATAACGATTCAGTTTAAGCCACTTCCCAATTCTATGTTTTCAGAAAGCACCTCGCTTCTGTCGGCTAACCGATTGATTATTAATATCCAGCCACAAATGGACATCAGATTGCAGTTTATGTCTAAAAAACCAGGCTTGTCCTTAGCGCTTAAACCTGTGGAAATGATTTTCGATAATTTTGCCTGTCAGACCGATACTCCCGAAGCTTATGAAACTCTATTATTGGAAGCACTTGTCGGAGACCTTACACTGTTTATGCGCTCTGATCAGGTAGAAGAAGCGTGGGATGTGATAAAAACAATTCAGGAAACCTGGGAAAAAACCAAAGACCCCTCTTTCCCAAATTATGCTTCAGGAAACTGGGGGCCTGATGACAGTGATGCACTGGTAGAGCGGCAGGGACATCAGTGGGTTTAAAATCTATTAAAAGAAAATGAATATTACGATATTTGATAATCTGGATGCTTTATATAAAGAAGCAGCAGATACATTTGTTGAGCTTTCGAAAAAAGCAATCCAGAAGCATGATAAATTTGTGGTTGCGTTGAGTGGTGGCTCTTCACCGAAAGCTATTTTTAGTTTATTAGCTACTCCTGAATATGCCGATAAAATAATTTGGGAGAAAATCCATTTTTTTTGGGTAGATGAAAGATGGGTTTCTCTTGAAGATGAGAAAAGTAATTTTAAGATGACTTTGGAAGTACTTTTGAATAAAGTTCCAGTCAATAAAAATCAGATTTTCCCCATGTATAAAGAGGGAATTGAGCCTGAAAATTACGCTAAAGAATACGAAGCGCAAATCAGAAATGTTTTGGGAGCTGACGGTATTTTTGATTTCATCCTATTAGGAATGGGGGATGATGGCCACACTGCCTCTCTGTTTCCAGGTGAAAAGATCCTACAAGAAAAAGGAAAATGGGTTGATGCCTACTATCTAAAGCCACAGGAAATGTTTAGAATTACGTTGACTGAACCTATCATCAATAAAGCTGAAAATATTCTAATTGTTACATTTGGCAAATCCAAGAAAAACGCTTTGAATCAAGTTCTTCATGGTGTATATAATCCTGAACTATATCCGTTACAGTTAATTGAAAAGAAAGCAGGAGTCCAGATTTTTACTGATAAAGAAGCTGGAGTTTAATTGAATTGTCTTTTCATCCGAATGCCCTTTATTTTCAATTGTATTTTGGGGGTAGGCAGTATGCATGCGAAAGATTTAGGAACACGTTAGATTCCTATAAAATCGCAACAAAAAGTATGAGTAGAAGGAGGAACATAACGCCAAACAACATAGGATTCCATTATATGGAGGAATATTAACCTCCATTTCGATATTGAGATTATCAAAAAGACCTTTCCGCAATTGCGGAAAGGTCTTTTTGATTCCTCTTTTCGTGCGATGAAAGGAATTTTATTAATCCTAAAAATACGCAGATTTTAGCTGAGTATAAGATGAATTTTCTGGAGTAGTCTACAGTACATTTCCCTTAGCAATTGGGACCTGAGGTGAAACAAAAAAATCATAGCAGGTTTAGTGAATTTCCGAAGATTGACGGGAAATGACTTAAAACTATTTATTTTCTTTGACAGATTCATCTATAAGTTTCATTAGATGATCGACAGTTTTAGCTACCTCTTCTTTCTTCACGACTAAGGTTTTTTTTTCTAGACCCGGAGGAAGAGAAATCTTGCCGTTAAATTCAGGAAGAAACAAATTGATCTTTTCCTGATCCATTTTATTGAAATTAATAAAAGTCCATTTTTTGGTTTCGTCCTCTTTTAACGCTAATAAGTAAGCCGAAGTAATAGCCATTTTGCCTTTTTCAGGCATAGACATTACCAATACCTGAGGAATAAAGCAGTAGGCTATCCCATAAATTTTTGAGACATCTATATCGACATAATTGATCGTGGAATCAATTTTAACCCCATATTTTATAAGAGATGAATAGAGTTCCTTGGTCAGTTTTTTTGCCTGATCTATCCCGCCCATGCTTTCAATTATGCGGGGCGATGTTTGACTTATACCTTCGATATCTCCAGAAATAGATGCTTTTGTCATGATAGACAGTGCTTCCCTGAGCTGCGGATCTTTTTGCGCGAAGCTTGTATGATGAAAAATAGTTAATAGCGTAATTAACCAAAATACCCTTTTTCGCTGGATGTATTTAAACCGGTTGAACCAATTGTTACTTTGCATAATGGAAAGAGGTTAATTTCCGTTGAATGTACGGGTTTTTATTTATAAATCAAATTAGATAAGTGTCTCCGTATGAAGTATATTTTATTAATCTCTATTAACGCCAAAGCACAGGAGATAGAGATTTTAATTTGACTAGATCGTATCGGAAAGCATTTTTCAGGGACACCGATGGAATCTATTCAATTTCGAATATAGCCTGTATTTCGACTGAACTATTTCCTGGGAGTGACGAGGCTCCCACCGTTGCCCTGGCGTGTTTTCCTTTTTCACCAAATACTTCTACAACCAAATCTGATGCAGCGTTCATGAGGTCAGCATGTTTGGTATAGTCATCAGTTACATTAAAGTACCCAGTTAACTGAACACATTTTTTTATGCGGTTAAGATCGCCTCCCACAGCATTTTTTAATACTCCCAAAACATTGAGCATTGTGGTACGTGTCGCTTCCTTAACCTGCCTTTCATCCACGTCTTTACCGAGTTTTCCGGGGTATTGTAATTTCCCATCCTTTAATGCATATTGATTGATAAATACCAGGTTTCCGGTACGTACAAATGGCTGATAATTTCCAGCAGGTTTTGGAACATCAGGCAGGATAATTTTTTTATTGATCAGTTCCTGATTTATATCATTATTGTTTTTTTGTTCAATAGGAGCGGATTCTTTGTGAAATGTTCCTTGTAAGGCCTTTGCAACCTTCCCGAAGTTTTCCCCTGATCTTCGGCAAGAAGGCGTTCATCGGAGCTCGGACGTGGCACATTTTTTATACCTACCAAGCTCGTGGTTCCTAAAACAGAATTGCCCTGAGCAATTGATCTGTCAATTTTGTCATTTGAGCGTATGCCATTTGAAACAAGTATCATTCCATGAACCGCAAGAGTATTCCAAAACGACTGTAAGGCAAGTTCACGTCCTGCTCCGGTACCCGCAGACATAAATACGCTGGCAGGCATTCCTTCAAGTGCGTGTTTCGCCCATAGATCTGTTGTTTTGGAGAAAAATTCGCTCATGCCGGTACTAATATTTCCAAAATACACCGGAGAGCCAAACGCGATACCATCATATGATGAAAGTTCCTCCATACTAACAACTGGGATAGTTTTTAAAATTGGATTGTCCGAATGCTTTACTTGTTTAATTACTGATCGAACATTTGAGTTTTTTTCTAAGCCTTTAGCAAATTCTTTTGCTAATTCTAAAGTCCCACCGTTATCGGAGTAAATAAGGACCAAGACATTTACATCTTTCTTTTGTGCCATGGATTGAGTTGATAAAGTAGTCATCATAACCATTAAAAGCAGTAATAACTTTATAAAGTTTTTCATTTCTAAGTATTTGGTCAAAATTAATCAAAGTACTTTTTTTAACTTTGCCAAAAAGTGTATGCAAAACGACATGGTTAAATGTGGATATCGTAGGATTTAAATGCATTTTGGGGAAATTTAAATATGTTGAAAATATGTTATCAATATTTTTTTTAATTTGTTGCGAATTATAATCCGATAATAGTTGACAAGGACGGTTCTTTAAATGTCCGAGAATAACCTTGACCTGTTTCCTATTCAATGAGGCTGGCCGCAATTTCTTGTTTTGAAGGCTCTCGAACAATGGTTATTTTATTGTTTTTGAAGGATATATATCCGCACTCATTAAATTTAGTTAACCATCCCATCATTGGCCAAACTCTCCATTTTAGGAAAAATTGATTAGCGTTGATGACAATTGGTTTGAAGTGGTTTAAAGGGGGATTATAACTTGGATGATATTGGTGGTAGGCCAATGCGTCGATCGTGATATGAGCAACCCCATTATTCCTCGCACTGAAACCAAAATCGGTATCTTCAGCTCCATATCCAATATAATTTTGATCAAATCCTCCAATTTTATGGAAAGTCTCTTTGGTACACGCAAAATTGAGGGACCAAAAAAGTTCATAACTAAATTGATCTACATCTTTCCTGACAGGATCCGGCCTGCTGTTTTGCATCAACTGCGACATCCATCCAAGTTTATCTGCAAAGCCTTTTTTTAAATACCTTACCCGGCCGCTTATTAAAATATTTTTTGTTGAATAGGGCAGATACTGTTCTATTAAATCATCTGCCGGAATACAATCTACGTCTAAAAAGATATTAAATAAAGAACTCGAACTTTTTATAGCCGTATTTCTTGCTTTGGCCAAATTTAATTCACCTGTTGTATCTATTTCCAAGGACTTTATCTTAAAGGGATATTCGTCTTTGAGTGGGTAGGCACGTTCATTGATATAGACAATGATCAGCTCTGTGGGTAGAATAGAATTTTTTGCGAGCCCATTCATCAGGTTTATTAGCGCGTCATGGCGTTTATGTACGATCGTCAATACAGAAATGGAAGCGGTAGAGTACATATTATTTATATAAAGTTTTAAATAGATTTGAATGCAATTTCTTAAGGCGCGCAGCAATTTCGATGGTCGCTTTTGGGTTCATCAATTTTTCCCATGCTTCGACCTTTAATTTTTTTGCGTTTTCAATGATGTGGGACCAATTGACCTGATGTAAAGCTTGCTCTTCTATTATCGTCGCTACACCAGCATTTTGCAGTAGCTTGGCTTTTATTTTTTGCTCTTCAAAAGGCCTTTCCGCAGGTACGCAAATAACTTTTTTTCTTAAGTCGCCCAATTCCATCACGCAGTTGTGTCCCGCATTGCTTATCACGATGCCGCAATTTTTTAATATATCGTATGCAGTTTTTGAATTGCCATAATAGCTGACTCCACTAATAGCGTGATAATCTGGTATTGTGCCGAGTATATGTAGGCTGGATGTTTCAGGTAAATCTTTCCGAATTTGAGCGATGAGCTTCCAATCGAAACATGTGCCACCTCGTCCAAAGAACATCGCTATTTGATCGTCCGCACTCGTATTGTTCTCAACCGACATGCCGCTATATTTGGAGAAGCCACCTGAATAAAATGTTTTATGCGCAAAATCGCTTTCAATATCTTGAGCCATTGATTTTGCGTATGGTGCCAACACAAAAGAAGCGCTTTCATAAGCCATTAAGTGTGCTAAGTCGGAGCGGTTGCCATGTTGTCTTACGACTACTGTTGGTATCCCACAGAGACGCGCAAGTAAAGTTATCTCGACCGAAACATCAACGATTAGTAAACAGTGGTTGTGCTTTGCAAAAAATTCTGTTATAAGGTAATTTCTATTTATTATACCCTTCACATTCACGGGAGCATAATGTAAAAAACTCAGGTCACTAGCAGCCCAATCCCGATCGCTATTGGCGGGAATATCAAATGGCAATTCGATTGAACGAATACCTTTTGGTATTAAATCTTTATAAGTTTCTAATGAACTACCGAGGAAAACCACTTCATCAGCGGGTAGTTGCGCAGCTATAGCTAAGGCACGAGTAAGATGACCAGACCCATGGTGGTGAATGTAAAAAGCATATTTATAAGACATATTTATCTGCACATTTTTTGATTACTTGAGCAAATATATTTTCGTAGGAAGATACCATATGCTGTATATCCAATGATGATTCAGCATGCACTCGGCATGCTTTGCGACTAAGCTGTGCTGCATCGTTTATGCAATTAGCCAATTCTGTCACTGAGCAGGACGCTGTAAGACATCCAGTTTCTTTTGTCACAATTTTTGGTAGCGCTCCTCTCGCAAAGCCAGCGACTGGCGTTCCGCATGCTAAGCTTTCAGCAACAACCAAACCGAAAGGTTCTTCCCAGCAGGGGGTAATCACACTTACTGCCGCATTTCCGATTAGTTCATTAAGTTGTTCGTGTGTGCAATGCTCTACCCATTCAGCGTTTTCATCGAGAAGCGGTTTGACAAAAGTTTCGAAATAATGTTTGTCTGCGACCGAGCCTGCGATTTTGATAGGTCTTCCGGCCAATTTTGCAGCTGCTATTGCGAAATGGGTTCCTTTATCGGGATGAATTCTGCCAAACCATAATGCATACTCTCCAGAGTTATTTGCTATATAGCTCCATTTATTCAAATCAATTCCATTGTGTACGACCTTACAATTGGGTATATAGGGCTCCCACATTGATGCATTTGTTTGCGAGACAGATACATAAGTCATTTTGTTGTATCTGTTTGCTGCCATAATAGCTTTTTTCATCTCAAAAATAGGAGGTGTATGCAATACTGTTACCATCGGTGTTTCCGCTAAGGTCGCCATTGTAATGGGTACGTAATTTAGGCTATTGTTAAATATAACATCAAAATCATATTGGTCTATCTCCTGCATCAGCTCCAGATAGGCGTGATGTGTCGATATAAAATCTTCACTCAATTCATGCGAGCGAAATCTACTTAATGTCTCCATATCGTAATCTACATCGCTAAGGATAGCATGCACATTTAGAGAAGGATCGGAATGCTCACTGGCAAACAAGGTAACCTCGTGTCCCCTTTGCAGTAAAAGTTTAGTTACTTCGTATGTAAAGGCTTCCAACCCGCCCATAAATGGTTTGCGGATGGGATGTTTTAAATGAGCTAGCACTGCTATTTTCATAATATATTGATTGTATATGTGATGCACGTGACGTAACCATGCTGATTAGAACAGCACCAAGTGAAATTCGTTCACCGTTAGTAACAATTATTTTTAGGATCCCTAAAACCAGCTACTATTGAATTGACTATTTCGACGCTATCTAGGTTGATATGCCAAACTCTTGTAAAAACCTATAAAACAATAGGGATTAAGCTTCCTCCTTTTAGCACTTTATTCTAAACAAAGCTATGTACCAAATAGTTATTTTAGTCCTCCATTATCAATATTACGTATCATGTTAAGGTCGAGAATTAGCGTCTCGACCTTTTTTTGTTTAAATTTAAACCATTTCCTCTTGAAAATAGTTCAATAATAAACCAAAGTATATATATTATGGCACTTACAACAGGAAATGAAGACAAAGTAACAAGAGAGGTAGAAAACCAAACTTCTAAAATTCCATCGATTTTATTTTTAGCAGCTTCGCTGGCAGCGATGGGAATTTCAGCAGCATTAAAATGTTGCAAAACAAAAGACGACAATAATGCACTGTTTGTCGGCCAGTGGGCGGCGCCGTTTTTATTATTAGGTATTTACAACAAGATTGTTAAGACTGAAGGGCACGATTAGTATGTTTTATTGTGATGAGTGTTTTAGAGGCTGATCTTATGATCAGCCTTTTTTAAATAGTAGGATTTCCTCCGAATCGAGAAATTCAATTGTAAATCAGCATAACGTCGCCGCCTTAATCCAGGCTGGCCATTTGCTGTTTCGACCATTTTCACAGATTGGATTATTCCGAAACTATTCGCTCATTTTTCCTGTTATATTTCTGTAACAAAGACCGCAAATACCATAGAGTTATGAGTTTACAATTAAATAATGTTCTACCAGTAATTAGTGCTTCACCTGAGATCGAAAAGTATGAAGGGGTTTTTCACAAGGAAGTGGTAGAAGGTTTAAATACTTATCCGAAGAAATTATCTTCAAAGTATTTTTATGATCCCATTGGCGATCGACTTTTTCAGGATATCATGCATATGCCCGAATATTATCTGACCAACTGCGAGCTTGAAATATTTCGCACAAAAACTGCTGAGTTAGCAGATTTCATCACAACTGATGAATCCGATTTCGACCTGATAGAGCTGGGGGCAGGTGATGCCCTTAAATCAAGTCATCTGTTAACCCATCTCAGTGCACATCATAACACGTACTCCTACATGCCTATCGATATATCGGGCAATATTCTTGCGGTATTAGGCGAAAAATTACATCGTGACATTCCAACTTTAGACATCGTACCGTTGGAGGGAGAGTACTTTGAAATGCTTGACCAGGCGATGAAAATTTCCGAACGGCGAAAAGTAGTTTTATTTTTAGGTGGTAATATCGGCAATATGGATATGGACGAAGCCCACTTTTTTTGTGCCGAAATCCGCCGTAAACTAAGCCCCGGTGATATTATTATAATCGGTTTTGATCTCAAAAAAAATCCACACACCGTTCTTTCTGCCTATAACGATAAAACCGGAATCACGTCGGCCTTCAACATCAATTTACTGAATCGCATCAACCGGGAACTTGAAGCTGATTTTGATACCCAATATTTTCAGCATTATCAATCCTACGATCCAATCTCCGGAGCCTGCCGCAGTTTCTTGGTCAGTCTAACCAATCAACATGTCCATATCAAAGGCGAGTCTATTTTTTTTAAGGAAAATGAATTAATTGACATGGAAATTTCTCAGAAATATGCTCCTGAGGAAATACAGCGAATGGCTTCTATAGCAGGATTTCAGCTGATCGCAAATGTTGAAGACAGCAAAGGATGGTTTGTTGATTCGGTATGGAGGGTGTCCTAATAAGTTTTATTTATGAAAAATATACAAAATGCGCTTATCGAAATGTCCGAAAAGCAAAAATGGATCGATAGCTATCTTGCTATACGGGCTTATTCCGAAGAAATTTGCCAACCATTGGAAACTGAGGATTATGTTGTTCAGCCCATAGGAGAGGTTAGTCCTCCGAAATGGCATCTTGGACATACCACCTGGTTTTTCGAAACATTTATTTTACTTCCGCATTTGCCAAACTATCAGCCATTCGACGCTGAATACAATTTTGTGTTCAATAGTTACTATGAAACAATAGGAGCTCGGGTGATTCGTACAGATCGAGGAAATCTGAGCAGACCTTCCGTTGCAGACATCTATAGATATCGCAAATGTGTGGACAAGTCCATGATTGAGTTTTTGGATGGTGGGTTTTTGACAAATGATCTCCTTGACATCTTTGTGCTAGGATTAAATCACGAACAGCAACATCAAGAATTGCTGCTTACGGATATCAAATATATACTGGGGCACAATCCCCTTTTTCCTGCCTACGGCAGTACAAAAGCTCCTGTCAGTTATGCGGCTGCCGAATCAACGTATGTCCAATTTGGTGCTGGGATTTATGAAATCGGATATGAAGGTTCAGGTTTCTGTTTTGATAATGAGAAAGGAAGACATAAGGTCTATTTGAATGACTTTGAAATCGCGAGTGATTTGGTGACAAATAAGGAATACATTGCTTTCATGGAAGATGGTGGGTACGACGATTTCCGGTATTGGCATTCCGAAGGTTGGGACTGGGTAAAACAGCATCAGGCTCAGGCTCCCTTATATTGGCATTTGATGGATGGACAATGGATGAATTATACCTTAGCGGGGTTGATGGAAATAGACTTGGAAGATGCAGTTTGCCATGTCAACTTTTATGAAGCTTCCGCATTTGCAGCCTGGAGGGGAATGCGGCTTCCGACAGAGGCAGAGTGGGAGGTTGCGGCAGATCATCTCAATTGGGGACAGCGGTGGGAGTGGACCAATTCTGCATATCTTCCTTATCCCGGATTTAAAAAGGAGGCTGGCGCCGTGGGTGAATATAACGGAAAATTTATGGTTAACCAGATGGTCTTGCGTGGAGCCTCCATTGCAACACCTAAAGATCATAGCCGCAAAACGTACCGAAACTTTTTTCAGACGGCACTGCAGTGGCAATTTACAGGTATTAGACTCGCGAGATAATATGATAGATATCGTCTCCATTTCAAAATTCTTTAATGGAAAGGCCGCAGTCGATCAGATTTCCCTTCAGGCCAATCAAGGCGAAGTTCTTGTTCTGCTAGGAACCAGCGGTTGTGGAAAGACGACAACCCTAAAAATGATCAATAGGCTTATCGAACCCGATAAAGGCCAGATCTTTATTGCTGGCAAAGATATCAGAGAAAGAGGCATCCATGATTTACGTAGGCAAATTGGTTTTGTCATGCAGCATGCCGGCCTTTTTCCGCACTATACCGTTGCACGCAATATTGCTGTAGTTCCAGAATTGTTGAAATGGGAAAAAAAGAAAATAAGCATGCGTACTGCGGAGCTACTTCACAAATTAAACTTGGGCGAGGAGATCCAACAAGGTTATCCCCATGAACTGAGTGGAGGGCAACAACAGCGCGTAGGCATTGCTAGGGCACTGATCGCCGATTCACCTATTCTATTAATGGACGAGCCATTCGGAGCACTGGATAATATAACCAAAGCAGATATCCACGCAGAATTCAGATCCTTGGAGGAGATACGCAGTAAGACGATCATCCTCGTTACGCACGATGTGTCTGAGGCTTTCGAACTTGGACAGCGGATCTGCTTAATGGACAAGGGGAAAATCGTGCAGATCGGAACGCCAAAAGAACTGTTATATAGACCTGCAAATGAATTTGTAGCCAATTTCTTCGCCGAAAATCGCCTACTATTGGAGTATAAAGTGACTACCTTACAAGAACTACAAGGGATTACGGCGATAGATCCTTTTATCTCGCGTTATGGATTTACATTGAGCACAGATTTATGGCATGCCACCCAGGTTCTGAGTATGCATACAGATACGGCGCAAGCCTATGAAACGCTAGTGGGCGCATTTAACAACTATCGAAAACAACAAGTGGTATGACGGCGCAAAGTTTTTGGCAATTTATTCTCGAACAACAGGACAAGCTATTGACCCAGATTGGCCAACATCTCGGGCTTACATTTTTATCTTTGGTATTTGCCATTCTTATCGGAGTGCCTCTAGGGGTACTGATCTCGAGAAAGAGAAAATTTGCTGCTATTATTTTAGGTTTTGCAGGTGTTTTGCAAACTGTACCGAGTATTGCATTGTTGGGTTTTCTTATTCCGGTTCTGGGTATCGGAGCCATTCCCGCCATTATTGCACTATTTATCTACGCTCTCTTACCCATTATCCGGAATTCCTTTACCGGCATTACAGGAGTTGGTTCCAGTATCGTAGAGGCAGCGAAAGCGATGGGTATGACCGATTGGCAACTGCTCCTCAAAGTAGAACTTCCACTTGCCATGCCAGTGATTATCGCAGGCGTACGTACAGCGGCAGTGATCAATGTTGGCGTAGCAACCTTGGCATCATTTGTTGCCGCCGGGGGCTTGGGTGAATTTATTTTTGGCGGTATATCCCTTAACAACTCCAACATGATCTTGGCCGGCGCTATTCCTGCAGCATTATTAGCAATCCTCTTGGACAAAGGCATTGCACTAATCCAATATTCCCTGGTAAATATCAAAAGTCGACAAACCTATATTATATTGGGCATATTCACCGCAATGTGCTTTTTAAGTATGCTTTATATGGCTATGAGGTCCAATGACAGTCGCATCAAGGCAGGTTTCACACCAGAGTTTATGGGACGTCAGGACGGTGATCTGGGACTTCGCAGTATCTATGATCTTCAGGTCAACCCACTTGTTGTCAGCGATGCAATTATGTATAAAGCCGCTTATGAAAAAGATCTTGATCTCATTAGCGGATACTCCACCGATGGGCGGATCAAGGCATACGACCTGTTTGTGCTGGCAGATGACAAGAAGATTTTCCCACCTTATTTTGCTTCACCGATCATCAAGACGGCAACCCTTCAGAAATTCCCCAAGCTGGAAGAGACAATGAACCTGCTGGCAGATAAGTTCAATGATTCGGTCATGACGGAGCTCAATTATAAAGCAGATTTTTTGAAGCAGACGCCAGAACATATTGCAAAGGACTTTCTGCTGCACAACAATCTTTATAAGCCAACTGGTTCTGGGAGCGCCGGTACGATAAAGGTAGGTTCAAAAATTTTTGCAGAACAATATATTTTGGCTGCGATATACAAAATTCTGATCGAAGGCCATACCGATTATAAAGTAGATACAAAGACGGGGTTGGGTGGGACCAAAATATGTTTTGATGCTTTGATGAGCGATGCCATTGATTGCTATGTAGAGTACACGGGAACAGGCCTTTTGGTGTTGTTAAAACCAAATCAGCAGGTATTAGGAAGCGTATCCAAAAGTCCTTCCGATACCTATAATTACGTAAACAATGAGTTTCAGAAGCTGTATGGCATCAAGTGGTTAAAACCTTTAGGATTTAATAATGCTTATGCGTTAATGATGCGGCGGTCTCAGGCCAGAGAACTCCATATTGAAAGAATTAGTGATTTGAAAAAATATTACTAAAAGTGGTATAAAAACTAAATCAGAAAGTCAAAAAATGATGTTCCGAAGCATTTCTCCTGTATGATTACACCTCATAAAACTCATACAGGACAGTTTTAATAGTTGTATATAAAAAGGAGTAACCACCACGAGTCTCTTGATTCGGGAATGGATCCGATGCAAGCGATCAGTCAGATTTAGTACTTATTAGGATCTGCTGCAAAGCACAAAAAGTTAATGACGTTTGAACCATATGGGTTGTATTTCTGTTCCAAAGTAAAGACAACCGTATATAGCTTTCGAAGATGAAATTTGTCAAAGTAAACCGAGTCGTATTAACCGCGCTGCGAGCGATGGGGTATAATGTGCTAATTTCACCTGTCACTGTCCAGGATCCACAAAATATTACCTGGAAGGCGATATGGGTAGATGACGTAGATACCTGGATCAGGAGTTTGTATTGTGGGCATGGAAGTACAGCTCGTCCTAATATTCTCGACATTGATTATGTATTAGCCAATGTTCCCGAGTGCTATTTGTCGGGAAGTGTATTTATAGAAAGTGATAAGGTCCATTAGGCTATAAGTCCGCTTGGTTATTTGGCGTGAATATCTTCTGTTTAAAGATTATTGTGACTACATTTTTTTAAGAGATCCAGAGGTTAAAAAATCGTTGTATGATTACCCATTTACCATTCACTTTTTCAAGCAGAAATGCATCACCGTTTCCACATAAAGGGCCGCATACATAGTCGACCGGCACGTATGCTTTTTTGCGGTTATACCCGATAATGGGAAGATGAAAGTAATAAATGCTTTGGTTGCGGTCCATCCTGTATTTATCGGCGTCATCAACAGTGTACGCTGCTTTGATCGCGTCTGGAATTGGGATGATTGCCTTCCTTTCGTTCATCTGATTAAGCATATCCAGCGAATCTGTGAGCTGGTTATCCAGTATTTTCATCAGCTTCTGTGGATCGACGTTGTAAAAAACATAATTCCTGTCATGCAATGATGAGATAGAATCTCTCATAAACTTGTTATGAATGAACGCCCTTCGTTCTCCTTCACGTTGCAGTTTGATACCAGCTGAATCGTCAGACAAAATTGTTTCTAAAATGGAAACATAGTCTTGTTGCATTGAGCTGTCATTGTATATTTTGGACTTATCATTTTGTACCGGTGTCATTGTACTTTTACGCATTGTGCAGCCCTGGAGAACTAAAAAAAAGAAGATAATATATAGATTATTCATATGCAATTAGTTGTTCCTATTTCCGTACCAGATCTGTGCCAAAAAACTTCACTGAGATAAGTAATTCTTTAGTCGAATCCTGTGCTATTCGAAAACTTTTTGTTGCTCTGTGTAATAAGTAGTTCTGCCGCTAATTTTGGTTTGCAATATTTCATGACCCTTACCATCAACCTTCGCATTTTTGTTATGGACTTTCATGAAGTCCCTTATCTCACCGTTAATGATTTCAGGATGCTCTTTTAGAATCTGCTGTTCGGCATTTTCCAGTACTTCCTTAATTGCTTTGGCAAGATGTTGTACCTGCTTTTCGGGAATTTTGTTTGAAATTGAAAGTGGTGATATCCCTGCTTCATACAGGATTTCGTCAGCGTAGGCATTTCCAATACCACCAATGACATTTTGGTCCATCAGGAGAGTTTTAATTTTGGCCTTGCTTGATTGCAGCAATCCGAAAAGTAATTTTGGATTTAGCTTTTCAGAAAGTGCATCCATCACCTTTGCATGTTCAGGATTCAATTCTATATGTGCCATCTTCTGAAAGTCGGTAATGGATAGCGTTCCACCATCCTTAAACTTCATGGAAACTAATGCATACTTTGGGTTTTCGTCCTCCGAATATATCAGTTTGCCATGCAACATGAGATGAATCGACAAGATAGCATCTTTGCCAAAATCAAAAAAAAGCCTTTTACCTTCCCGATAAACTTTGATGAGTTTTTTGCCTTCAAGAGTTTGCAGATCATTCAGGCTGACTTTGGTCTTTTGTTTGTTGTGAATGGCAGCTTTTTCAAGCACTTTACCTTTAAGCATTTTTGTGAGATTTTTGCTGAAGGCCTGTAGGTCTGGTAGTTCTGGCATAGTCGTCGATTTTAATAATTTGTGCTTCCTTACTTTCTATTTTCCTCTTTTACCTTTTTAAAATGCTCCCTCGCTTTTTTTAGGCCGGTTGCTATGGCAATTCCTTCTTCGGCGCCTTCCTCAAGCAAAGCATTTGCGATTTCAGTCGCTTTCTCCCGGATGTTGACCGGTTGATTTTTATATGATGGTGGATAATCTCCATTATACCAAGGCATAATTCCTCCTTTTTGTATTTAGAACAACATCAGAATAGTGATAGTTTTCAAACTCTATTGGTTGGCGGTTGTTCTATTCCAAAAACTTTATTATGACAGACAATAAAAATAAAAAAGATGCAAGGGATCGCAATCAGGTAGCTGGCGGTGAATCTTATGAGGTCGATTATTTGGCAAAAGAACTTGGCGTAACCCGGCAGCAAGTCGAAGAGGCAATTAAAAACGTTGGTAATGGTCGTGAGGATCTTATAAATTATTTGAAAAATAAAAAATGAAAATATGGCAGCTATAGCAACGTTCACTGGAATTCCGGTGACAAATAACATAGGAGTAGAAAAATATTGTGATTTTGAAGTAGGACAGGAGGGGCAAAACGGACCATATGCCAGAATTACGATGGATGGCTGCCAGATGATCCTAGATGAAGATTTTGGTTTTATAGAGGGCGATCTTGCGGAAGAATGGAGGGAACCCGCTATTGCCAAACTTCTTCTTTTACTAGAAGTAGACCGAAACCGAGATGAAACTTTGAGCTAGCTAATCTGTTCATTACTTTTCTCAAGTTTAATTATGATATTCCGGTTACAAGGACTCTACTATTTATTAGCGGGAATTTGCCCCTTAAAGTATTGACCATGCACAGGTATGAATAGTATTGAAAGATAAAAATAAATATGACTGGTATTAAGAAATCCAAAAATGAGCTGTTAAAAAATGCACGATTGCAGGAGCTCGAAGGTAAAACCGAAGATGCCATAAAAAGCTACAACTTGGTCATAAGTAAAGACCCACTACAAGCAGGGGCATATAACAGATTAATGATTCTTTATCGAAAGCTCAAAGAATATAAGAAGGAGCTAGCCATTATTAAGCAAGCTATTGCTGCCTATGAGAAGGATTTTAAAGACGATCAACAGACCTGGAAGAAAGCAAACAGTATGTCTGCACGCCTCAGTCTTAGTTTAGCTAAATCTATGGGGCTCCTCAACGATAAAGGCCTTCCTGTATATGAAGAATCTCAGATCATCAGCTGGAGAAAACGCATGGAAACCGTACAGAAAAAAATTAAGACACCAGCAAAGCCACAAAAAAAGAAACCGACAAAACGGTTAAAAAAGTAGCGTTAAACGCGCAAATAATCTCGAAATTATCTATTATCATCTTTTCTCCATTTTAGCTCTCCGTGTTGAATCATTCCGATGTATTTTTGTACTTGGTCGTCGGTCAGTAGGCTATTGTCCTCAATATGATAATCGAAATTCTTAGTATACTTGTCGTGCTGGATACTTCCTACATAAGCATTGTTCAGATAAATGTGCCAAAGACTGTATTTTTTCGCGCGTACCTCGACTACCTGGCGCACGCCATGGTGGTAAAATAGCTCCGGTACATCGCTATCGAATCGCAGGATCAGTGCATCGATACATGCTTCCTTTATATCATCTGCAAGTTCTCCAAACGCAAGTTCCCAAACTCCCTGAGACTTCCTGAAAACGTAAAAAGCAAGCCCATTTTTGTTGTAAAGATGATAATCTTTCATGCCCATGCTTTTATCATGCACAGTCATTTGGACATACATAACGCGATTTCGGCAAAAGACTTCAAGAGGTTTCATGGATCAAAAATACTAATTTATTTAGTAAAAATAAGTAATCAAATTGTGGTAATTGTATCTTTCAGTGTCACTACACTTCTTTGTACTTTATTTTTGTGATCTTTTTTTACAATTATAAATACTGCTAACAGAGGGATCTTCCTGCCTTGATACTGCTGATCTGCATAAACCGTATATATCATGGTTCTAAATATTTAAGAAAGAACAAGAGCTGTGGCATATAGGTTTATCTATTGGTAAATATTGGTCAACGAGCAACTTCAAAGGGCTAGCGTATGTACACGAAGATCAAAATAAAAGGTGGAACCCTCCTTTTAGCCCACAAATTCCGATATACATCAGTATGCCTTTGTTCTTGCCGGATTTTGGCGAAGAAATAGTCGCTAAAATATTTTATGCAGACAATGGATTCGATTCTGCCTTTTACAATGATATGGCTTGGAAGGGATTAACAGGTCCTAAAGCTTTTATGAAGCTCTCGGACACGAAAATAAAAGTATAATAGATCGTATTAAAGCTGAACAGTATAAAGTAGAAAACAATGATACAGTTCAACACGGTCAACCTGCGGGATGTTAAAAATGTAATCTTATCTTTATTGTTTATAAAAGTAATTTTTTTATCGAATCGATTTTAATGAACAGATTTTTTACAGTTTTATTATCTATAATTTTTATAACTATTGGTTGTTCTCGGAGAATGTATAGTGAAGATCCTATCAGAAGAGTGCAACGATATAACAGCGGTGGATTTGAAGTGCAAGCTTACACAGATGAGAATGAAAGTAACATGTATGAAAACCTAATTGTATCGGGGGTAATTAGATTGGGGGACACTAATGAAAAAGCAAGCAATACATCTGTGAATTTTAAATCTGAAAAAGGGAAACTAATTGGAAGTACCGTTACCGACTCAGATGGCATATTTAAAATGGAGCTCTCAACCTCTGATTTTTCCGGTAAAGTAGAATTTGCAAAGGGATAAGGTATTTACATTCTATTTTTATCCTGCCACTTCTTTGGTTTTAATCCAAAGTGTTTTTCAAACAACCTTCCGAAATAACTCAGGTTGCTAAATCCTACTTGATAGCCAACTTCTGAAACTGAAAGATTTTCCTGCTGTAATAGTCTTGCTGCTTTTTGCATACGAAGATGATTGTAATATTCGTACATTCCTTTTCCAAAAACTTGTGTAAAAATCCTTCTTAGTTTTAGCTCATTCATTCCACCTATTTTTACCAGTTCATCTTTAGATAGGGATTTTTCCAGATTTGATGCTATCGTGAATATTCCGACAAAAGTACA